>JALULU010000046.1:0-3273 GCA_027040585.1 Acidobacteriota bacterium
ATCTTTCAAAATATGGTGATACTGAGTATGCAGATAATGCCCAGTATTATATAGGAGATTCCCTATTTAATCAGAAAAGATATAATGATGCCATAGAAGCCTTTAATAAAGTTGTAGCTAACTATCCAAAGGGCGATAAAGCGCCTGCAGCACTTTTGAAAGCTGGGTTGGCATATATAGAAATGAACGATACAAATTCTGCCATTTCTAAATTTAAAGAAGTGATAAAGAAATATCCAAAATCTGCTGAGGCAAAGATTGCAGAGCAACAGCTTGAAATTTTGGGAGTTAAAAATTTAAAACAAAAATAAATTGTTTAATTTATAAGGAGGTATACATTGAAAGGTTTAAATAAGGTTTTATTGATAGGTCATGTTGGAAGAGATCCTGTGCTGAAATATACGCCCAATGGAACTGCTGTGGCCAATTTTTCTGTAGCTACAAATGAAGTTTATGGGAGTGGTGACGATAGGAAGACTAAAACAGAATGGCATACCATTGTTGCGTGGGGTAAATTGGCTGAAACAGTGAATAATTTAGTTAAGAAAGGACAGCTTATTTATATAGAAGGAAAAATTAGTAGCCGTGAATGGAATGATAATAGCGGGAACAAGAGGACTTTTTATGAAATAGTTATGAGAGATTTTTCACTTTTACAGAGAAAAGATTCATCTTTTCAATCGAGTGAAAATGTAGATTCAACCACAAGCGATTTTAGTGATGAACCCATTACTGAAGATGACATACCTTTTTAATTCTTAATTGATTTTAGTGTCAGGCAGATCAATTTTTTATTTTTTGAATTTGTGCCTGTCACCGTTTTTAATAAATGGTGCCAGGCATAATTAATTTTGGTGCCAGGCACATAAATATGTTTTTATTTAAAATATTTTTTTTACCTTTTTAAATTTAATCTTTTTGTGTTATAATTCTCTTTAAAAGATTATAAAAAGATAAATAATGCGGGAGAAGTTAATTGAGAAGAGGTGGATCCTGCCTCCTATACAGGATTATTTAATCTCTGAGATTGTTGATAGTTTGGGTATCTCCAGATTGCAATCACTTTTACTGATAAACAGGGGAATATTGACTCCTGAAACAGCATATAAATATTTACATCCCAGAATTGAAGACCTTCACAATCCATTTTTGATGAAAGATATGAGAAAAGTCGTTAATAGAATTTTTAAAGCCATCGAAAATGGAGAAAAAATTCTGATTTATGGGGATTTTGATGTTGACGGCATAACTTCCGTTTCAATTTTACAAAGTGTGCTGGAAAATATGGGTGCTAAATGTAAATATTTTATACCACAAAGATTATCTGACGGTTATGGGTTAAAAGAAGATATAATTATAGATAGCAAAAAGCAAGGCTTCTCTCTTGTAATAAGCGTAGACTGTGGAATAAGGGCAACCGAAGTTGCTAAAACAGCAAAAGAAATTGGAATAGACCTTATTGTTACAGATCACCATTTGCCCGGGGAAAAATTGCCTGATGCTTTTGCCATTTTAAATCCAAAACAGGAAAATTGTAATTATCCTGAGAAAAATCTTGCAGGAGTTGGAGTTGTTTTCAAATTAATTCAAGCCCTTTTTACAGAGAAGGGGAATGCAAAAGAGGCCATAAAATATTTAAGTATTGCAGCTATTGGAACCATTGCAGATATAGTCTCACTTACTGGTGAAAATAGAATTATTGTTAAGTATGGCCTTAAAAATTTGAAAAATACTACTAATCTTGGATTAAAAACGCTTCTTGAGTTTTCTGGACTAAAAAATAGGGATGTATCTTGTATGGATGTGGCTTTTAAGGTAGCTCCGAGAATTAATGCAGTTGGTAGAATGGGTGGTACTTCTGCCGCTGTAGAACTTTTTAATTCAACAGATTCAGAATTTGTTACAAGGGTTGTCAAGGATATGAATTTTAAAAATATTAAGAGACAACAGGAAGAAGGTACTATTTTAAAAGAGATTGACAATCTTATTAAAACTGCTCCACAAATATTTAATAAAAATATTATTGTTGTGGCTGGTGAAAACTGGCATAGAGGTGTGATTGGAATAGTGGCATCTCGTTTGGTGGAAAAGTACCACAGACCAGCTATAGTGTTGTCGATAGAAAATGGAGAAGCACATGGTTCAAGTAGAAGTACAAGTAAATTCCATTTATTAAATGCACTAAATGCATGTAATGAGTATTTAATTAGATATGGTGGACACGCTCTTGCAGCTGGATTGACTCTCCCAAGTGATAAAATAGATGAATTTAGAGAAAAAATAAATCAATATGCAGAGAAGCACATGAGTGAAGAAGATTTCTTACCTGAACTTAAAATAGATTCCTATTTATCATTGAGTGATATAACCTTTAAGCTTGTGGAGGAAATAAATGAACTATCTCCCTTTGGGGAGGGCAATCCACTTCCTGTTTTTGCCACAGAAAATGTTAAATTATATTCTGGTCCATGGCTTTTAAAGGATAAGCATCTTAAAATTAAGGTTGGAAATGTATTGCAAAATTTTGATGCAGTGTGGTGGAAAAAAGGTTTTTTATTTAATGAATTAATTTATAAGAAAAAGGTTTCCATTGCTTATACAATACATTTAAATGAACACAATGGGAATACTACACTCCAACTTAATCTAAAGGATATGAAATTTTTGGAAAAGAAATGAGTTCCTTCTTCACCTCAGATTTTCACAACCATACAAAATATTGTAATCATGCAAAGGGAGAGCCAGAAGAATATATTGAAAGGGCAATAGAAAAGGGGATAAAAATATTTGCCTTTTTAGAGCATATAGAAGTAGGTATAAATCTTTCTAAAAGACTCTGGATGAGGCATGATGATATTTCAGAATATATTTTGATGTGCAGGAGACTTGAAAAAAACTATTCAGGGAAAATTAAGATTCTATGTGGAGTTGAATTGGGTTTTAATCCATTTGCTGTTAAGGAATTATTGGAAGTAATTGACAAATATAAATTTGATGTTATAGGGCTTTCTTACCACCATAAATATTTGCCCCAAATTGATAGATGGATAAATCTTGTTTCAGTAAGAAATTTTGACTTATCTATTTATAATTTTATGAAAGAAGATGAAATTGTACTTGATTATTTAAACACATTAATAAGGGCTTTGGATTTTTTTACACCAGATTTTTTATGTCATCTTGATGCTATTTCAAAGAATGTAAAGTTTAATTTGAAAAATTATGAAATCAGGAAAAGTTTAGAAATTTTATTACAGAAAATTTCATATAAAA
>JALULU010000046.1:3283-4505 GCA_027040585.1 Acidobacteriota bacterium
AAAAAAAAAATGCTATTTAGCATACAAAAAAAAAAAAAACAAAACATTAAAAATATTATTCTTAGAAAAAAAAAACAAGGCAAAAAAATTAAACTTAAAATAAACCTTTCAGGGTTTGATTACACAGGCAATCCTTTTCCTTCGGCTGAAATATTAAAAATGGCAAAAGAATATGAAATTCAATTTGTAATGGGCTCTGATAGCCATTCGCCTATGGAAGTAGGAAAAAATATTGACAAGTTTAAAAACTTTATAAAAAAGAAAAATTTGATTAATTTATTTTGATAAAGATAAAAAAGTGCCAGGCACAATTTTTAAATTATTACTGGTAAACAGTAAGAAATTCTTATAAAATGAAACTTAACTCCATTAAGGAGGTTCAAATGAAAAAAATAATATCTTTTTTTCTTCTATTTACTTTTTCCATTTTTTTGTTTTCTCAACAAAATACAAGTCAAACACAGACACAATCCCAGCAGGTACCCCAGTGTATGAAAGATTTTGCTAAAATGATGAATAGTAAAAATTTGAGGACAATAGTATTTCAGCAATCAAAGAATAAAGGAGTTTTTATAGGTGTACAATACCTTGGAAAAATGGCCATGGTAATCTATGCTGAAGTTCCTAAAGAAAATAGAGGAATAATACTAAAAAACATAAAAAGTAAAAATTATCAAAGGGCATATCAACTTTTAAATGTCCTTGTGGGAAACAAGGTTACCACCATATCAGATAGTGAATATGATACTTTAAAAATATCTGATAATTCCACTGACTTTGTGCGTATTGGAAATAAAACAGTCTTTTTTAATCCAGATAGTGGCAAGGTGTTTAAAAATAAGGAAGAATTCAGAAAATTTAGAGATAAATATAATAAGTTATATTTGGATGCTATAAAAGAAGCATTAAGAAAATTAAAATAAGAAATTTACGAAGCAAATTAAATTATAAAAATTTTAACTTTATATATGTCAGGTAAAGACTTTTTATAAGAGAAATCTTAGATTAATTGTATTGTATATATCTTAAAACCTTAGTTATTCTTTTAATTTTAATTTAAATTTACATCTCTTCACTTCAAAAGTTGTTTCTAAATTGATTTCCAAATTGATTTATGAAACGCGCCTGGCACCATTTAGATCTGTTAAAATTAAAACAAAATAATATTTTTTTATTTTGGAAATAGTATTAAGACATTTTAATTTGAAGTATCCAGAAATAT
>JALULU010000047.1 GCA_027040585.1 Acidobacteriota bacterium
ACAAAGATTAAAATTCCCATACTTGAAACCTGTAGTAAATGTAACGGTAGAGGTGTTGAAAGTGAGAAAGATATCATAACCTGCCCAAGATGTGGAGGTAGAGGTTATGTTGGATATTCTCAAGGCTTTTTTCAGATCAGGAGAACCTGCAACAATTGTAATGGAACTGGTGAAATAATTAAAAAAGCCTGTTCAAAGTGTTTTGGTAAGGGTAGGGTAAAGGGAGAAAAAAGTATAGAGATTAAGATACCTGCTGGTATTGAAGATGGCATGAGATTGAGAATATCAGGTGCTGGAAATGGTGGTGTAAATGGTGGCCCTTCCGGGGATTTATATGTTGTTATAAGAATAGAGCCGGATAGAGAGTTTAAAAGAGATGGGGTAAATATCTATTCAGAGGTGGATGTACCTTTTACCACTTTAATTCTTGGTGGAAATGTTGAGGTTAACACGTTGTATGGCAAAGAAAGCTTGGAGATTCCTTCAGGTACTCAGCCGGAAAAAACGTTTATACTCAAAGGTAAAGGATTGCCTTTTATAAATTTAAATAAGAAGGGTGATCATTTTGTGAAGGTAAAAGCTTTGTTACCAAAGAAAATTAGTAAAAGACAGAGGGAACTTTTAAGAGAGTTTGAGGAAATTGAAAAGAACAAACAGGATGGATTTTTTAAAAAAATCAAAGAAAATCTTAAAATATGAGTAAAAGGTGGAAATCTTTAAAATTAAAGTTTTTGAGGGAGAATGAGGATTTAGTCCATTCAATAATTTCTGATACAAAAACTAATGGAATCTTAGAAGTTGAAGTAGACAAATATAAAATTTATAAGGTTTATTTTGATGAAAACGTTGATATATCCGAATTAAAGAAAAAATTAAATTCTTGTAATGTTAATTTTCTTGGGGAAGAAATCGTCGAAGAAGAAGATTGGGGAGCAAAGTGGAGAGAGAATTTTAAAGGTGTCAGGATAGAAAATTTCTTTATAAGGCCACCATGGATTAAAAGGATGGACAAATATATAGACATTGTGATAGAACCTGGTGGTGCCTTTGGAACTGGAATTCATGAAACTACTCGATTGTGTATTGAGGCAATGCCAATTGTGCTAAAAAATAACATATCCATTCTTGATTGTGGCTGTGGAAGTGGCATTTTACTTATATCAGCTATAAAATTTTTGGAAACGAAGAAAATGAGAGTTAGAGAATATGTGGGTGTTGATATTGATGAACTTTCTATAAGAGAAAGCAAGAAAAATTTTACTCTAAATGGAATTTCATTTGATGAGGATAGTTTTGTAGTTTCAGATTTGAAGGATTTTAATTTTCCAGAAAAATTTGATATAATCTTTGCAAATATGTTATATAATGAACTTGATATGAATATGGCTAAATTTAGAAGCTTATTAAATAGCAAAGGTTTTGCCCTTTTTTCTGGCATCCTTGAGAGTGAAGGGGAAGATTTTGTTTCCCTATTAAGTTCCAATGGTTTTTCTATATATAAAACTTTAAAAAAAGGAGAATGGCTTTTATTTATTACATTTAAAGGAAGGAACGATTTAAATGATTAAAAGGGTAGAAAACAGTCTTGGAATTGATATACAGAGGATAATAAAAGAAAGCAGAGATAAAGGTATAACTTATAAAGAGCTTTTGGAACATTTTGAGATGGAGTTTTTACTTCAGGTATTGGATGAAAACAATTTTAATATTTCGAAGTCTGCTTTAATACTTAAAATAAATAGAAACACATTGAGTAAAAAAATTGATAAGTACAGTAAATACAAATTTTTTAAAGATTATATCCAGGAAATCAAGTCGAGAAATAATGGGGATAATAAATAGCACGTTAGAAGTGTATCCTCCTTTAAGAAATTCCCTAACAGTAAAATTCTTTGGTTATAAAAGATTAATTTATGGGATTACATATCATAAAAATGGATTTTTGCTAAAGTTAAATGATCTTTTTTTGGATAGGATTGACCTATTTAAAAAGATATTTCCCATTCTTTATAAATGCATGCTTGATAAAACTAAAGTAGATGAAGTTAAGAGAAATTTAAGACCTTTTTTGAGAGAGATTGAAGAAACGATTTATTTTAACAGGTATAGAAACTACTCTTCTATTGGAAAATTTTTTAATTTAGAAGAACTTTCAGAGGAGTTTTTGGAAGACTTTAAAATGTATGGGGTAAAATACATTTTCTGGAGCAAGAGAAGGGCTAAAAAAAAGCTTGGATATGCTGATATAAAAAATGGTGTTATAGTTATTAGTAAAATATTTGATTCGGAAAGTGTGCCTGACTTTGTTATAAAAACTTTGATATATCATGAGCTATTACATTTTATGTTACCACCAAAAAAATATGGGAAAAGGGTAATTCATCACAGTAAAAATTTTAGAGAATTTGAAGAAAAATATGAATTTTATAATGATACACTTAAATTTTTAGATAATTATTTAAAATTTTGACGTTATTTGAAATGGTTTATAAGAGAATTTTAGCTATTTTTGAAAAATTTTTCTTCTGCCTGAGATTAAACGAAGTCAGGGAGATTGGAGGGATTAAAGTATGAAAAGACTTTATCTCATTTTTTTACTCTTTATCTTATTTTCATTTTTTATCTTTTCTGATGTTCTTGTATTTAAAAATGGGAAGAAAATACATGTGAAAAATCTCCATTTAAAGGAGGATATTGTCTATTATACATATGATGGTATGACCTCAAGTATAAATGAGCGATATGTCAATTGGGATGAATCTCTTAAGGAAACCCTTAATGAAAGAAAAAAGGCTAAAAAAACCGATAAGGAAAATGGATTTTTGATTCTAAGGAATAGAAAAGAAAAATTTTATAAAGAACTTGAAAATGATGGAATAACTGTTGAATATAAAACTTTACCTGCAAAAGGGCCTATTAAAGCGGAAAATTATCAAGATATTTCTCTTGTTAAACTTTCTAAAATGAATAAAGTCTCAGATGTAGAGGCGAAAGAGATTAACAAGCGTCTTTCATCAATAATAAGAAAATATAAATATTTCAAAAAATTTTCAGGTGAGTCATTTGTAAATAGTGGTGTTGGAGTAATTCCATTTCACAGAAATATTCAAAATATGATATGTGTAAGGGGAATTATAAATAATAGGGCGAACATTCCATTTATATTTGATACTGGCGCAAGTTATACAATGTTAAATTTTGAATCGGCAAGGCGTGGAAAGGTAAAAATTTTAAAAGATAGGTTTGTTCCCGTTCAAACAGCTTCAGGATATGCAAAATTTTATATAGGCTATGTGAATAAAATTGTAATAGGAAATTTAACTGTTAAGAACATTGGAGTGCTTGTGTCTCCACCGGGGCTTACGAGTGTGAATTTGATTGGGCAAAATATAATGAAGAATTTTAAAATCACCATAGACGATGAAAAAAGAGAGATTCTTTTAAAAAGATAATTATAAAAGGAGGTGATGTTGGATATTACAAATAAAAAACCAACTAAAGAGATAGTTTTAAGTGAGTCCTCTTTAAGGTTGCTTCTTGATAGAGAATCAGAGGGTATTAAAATTTTTAAATCATTATATAATGTGGATGTTTTTATCAGGGGAGATGTCCTTTCTATTGAGGGGGAAGAGACAAGTGTAAACAATGCCCTTAATGTAATTGAACAGTTGGATTTCTTTATTAAAAAAGGGTGTGATTTAAAAAAAGAAGATTTGAGACATATTTTAAGAGAGTGCTCAAAGGATGAAAATCTTGAAGTGAAGGATTATTTAAATAGGAGACTTGAGATAAAAGCTGGTAGAAAGATTGTTGCTCCAAAGGGATTAAATCAGATAAACTATCTTCATTCAATATTAAAAAACGATCTAACTTTTTCCATAGGACCTGCTGGAACCGGTAAAACATTTCTTGCTGTTACAATGGCTGTTAATTTTCTGATTGAGAAAAAAGTTTCAAGGATAATACTTACAAGGCCCGCTGTTGAAGCTGGGGAAAAACTTGGCTTTTTGCCAGGGGATATGCAGGAAAAGGTTAATCCATATTTGAGGCCTCTATACGATGCTCTTTACCATCTTCTTGATTTTGAAAGGGTGCAAAAGTTTATTGAAAAAGAGATAATTGAAATAGCTCCACTTGCGTTTATGAGGGGTAGGACTTTAAGCGATAGCTTTATAATTTTAGATGAAGCCCAAAATACAACATATGAACAGATGAAGATGTTTCTTACAAGAATTGGACTTAATTCAAAGGTTGTTGTAACTGGCGATATAACTCAGATAGATCTTCCTTATGGTAAGAAGTCTGGTCTTGTTGAAGCCACACAGATTTTAAAAGATGTAAGAGGCATAGCTTTTTGCTATTTTAACGAGGGAGATGTTGTAAGACATTCACTTGTACAACTTATAATTAATGCCTATAAGAGATATGAGGAGGAAAAAACAGAAGATGAAGAATAATAGGTTGGTTGTTGGAGTTTTCTTTGGCGGAAAATCTGGAGAGCATGA
>JALULU010000048.1 GCA_027040585.1 Acidobacteriota bacterium
CCCATTCTTATTCGCTCCATAAGAAAATTTTTAAAATTTCCAGTTGTTGTTTCAATGAAAAGTGAATGGGTTGATTATGCCAGAAAAATTTTAAAAGAATACAATTTAGATGGTGTAGAACTTGTAGAAGGTGGGGAAACTCGCCAGATTTCATCGTATAATGCAACTAAATTTTTTAAAGAATTTTCTCCTGATGCAATAATTATCCACGATGCGGCAAGGTGCATGGTAAGTGAAGAATTAATTTCAAATCTTGTTTTAGAAATGGAAAGTAGATGGAATAATGTAGATGGTATTGTTCCATATGTACCAGTTACAGATAGTTTAATAGAGCTGGGTAATGGTGTTAGGTATCAAAAGAGGGAAAAAATTGGAAGGGTTCAAACCCCACAGATTTTCAAATTTGAAAAACTTTTAGATGCACATAGACATTTTTTTGAAATAGGGGAACACAATTTTACAGATGAGGGATCTATGGTTGTTAAAATGGATGGAAAAATTTTTGCTATTTTGGGGGAAATTAGTAACATTAAAATTTCAACACTCCTTGATATTCAAATTGCAGAAAATCTGGTAGTAGATGAAAAGTAAAATTTTAATCCTTACCTCAAGATTTGGTGGTGGGCATTTAAAGGCGGCGGAGGAACTTAAAGAGTCCTTTTTAAAGACAGGTTTTTCTACTGAAGTTTTTGATCCATTTATGGTAAATCAAAAAAAATATGAGTTTTTACAAAAACTATATAGATTTGTAAGCTTAAAACTTCCAGGTGTCTGGGGATTTTTTTTCTACCTTACGGATAAGTTTCAGTTCTTTCAATATTTTTTTGAAAATGACAGGGAGATAATTGAGGCACTTCTTAAAAAAATAGATGAATTTAATCCAGATTACCTTCTTTCAACTTATCCAATGTTTGATAAGATAATAAATAGAAGGCTAAAAAATAGAGATTTTCCAGTTGGAACGGTTATAACTGATTCAATTACAATAAATAGAACGTGGCTTCGGGGAAAAAGTGATCACTACTTTGTAATTGATCCCCATTCTAAAGAAACTTTAATGAAAAAGGGGATTGATGAAAATAGAATTTATGTGACAGGGTTTCCAATTTTTTTAGGTGAAGTTAAAAATCAGGAAAAAGAGGATAAGATTTTACTCATCTATTACCATAAAAGAAGAGATTTTCTAAAAATTTTGAAATCAATAGAAAATTTTAAGAAATATAAAATAGAGATAACAACATCAGGAGATAAATTTTTGTTTGAATTTTTAAAGGATAAGTATTCTAAAAATAGTAACATCAATGTTCTTTTATGGATAGAGGATTTAAAAAATAAACTTGGAATGTATAAATTTGTAATCACAAAGGCAGGGGGGGCAATAGTCAATGAAATAATAAATTCAGAAACTGTCCCGATTATTTCATATGTCACAAAAGGACAGGAAATTGGAAATAGGATTTTAATTGAAAAATACAATCTGGGGTATGTTTTAAAAGGGAGAAATAAAGGGGACAGGTTGAGACAATTCCTTGAAAAAATCTCTGAAAATGGATATGAAAAGTACCTCGATGCAATAAGAAATTTCCCCTATAAAAATGGAGCAGTGAAGATAAGGGAGGAAATAGAGAGATTGGTTTAAGGTGCCATAAGGTGCCAGGCAGGAGTTCTTTATAAAGCAATTTGACCTTTTATTTTCCCCTGTTATATACTATCAATGTAGTTATAGGTGAAGATGAACATGAATAAAGTATTTTTTTAGGGTGAGATTGATGGATAAATTGATAGAAAAATTGATACATATTTTAAAAAAATATGGGGCAAAAAGAATTGAAATCTTTGGTTCTTATGCAAGGGGGGATGCAAAAGCTGAAAGTGATTTAGATGTGATTGTAGAATTTAAAAATGTAAAGAGCTTGCTTGAACTTGTTGGTATTGAGCAGGAATTGGAAGATAGTCTTGGGATAAAAGTGGATTTACTTACAAAAGATGCCATAAGCCCATATTTGATAGATAGGATTGAAAAAGAATTGAAGGTAGTATTTGGATGAAAAAAGATGACATTAAATTTTTTAAATAGGGAGTTTTAAGGAGGTTTTAGGTTAAGGCTTTCAAACATTTAATCTTCCCACGTCTTTCCATGAGATTACATCAAAGTTTTTGTACTTAAATGTTTTATCGCCGCCATAAATGAGTTTTTTACTTATGGATGGGAATTTTTTTAAACTTTTAAAGAGATTTTCTGAGAGGGTTTTAGAAAATTTTATTTCAATTAGATCAAGTGAGGTTACGTTGTCCACAACAACATCTATTTCCTTTCCACTGTGTTCCCTGTAAAAGTAGAGATTATCTTCTCTCCCTGTATTAAATCTATTTTTTAACATTTCCGATACAACGAAGGTTTCAAAAATTTCTCCTTTTAAAGGATGCACTTCAATCTGGGATGGGTCTCTTATTCCAAGAAGATAGCAGAGTAGACCTGTATCTAAAAAATATACCTTTGGGGTTTTGACCATTCTTTTATTTAAATTTTTATAATAGGGCCTTTGGATTTTAACAACATAGCCTGCTTCAAGGACACTGATCCAGGTTTTAATAGTATTGTGGCTTAGACCACATTCATCACCTATTGAACTTAAATTTAGTAGTTGTGCGCTTCTGCCTGCAAGGATTTTGATAAATGTCTGGAACCTGCTCAAGTCTTTAACGTTTATAATTTTCCTAACATCTCTTTCAATATAGGTTGTGATATAAAAAGAAGCCATATCAGTTGGGGGTATATTTTTGTCAAAGATTCTCGGGAAAAATCCTTTATAGAGAACATCATAAATTGAGATATCTTTAAGATCTCCATAGGCTTCATCAAGGGAAAAGGGGAGAAGTCTTACAATTGCACACCTTCCCGCAAGGGACTGGGTTACCGCTTCCATCATTTCAAATTGTTGAGAACCTGTTAGAATAAACATCCCTTCTCTGTTTTTTTCATCCACTATTGACTGGATGTAAGAGAGCAAATTGGGAGCGTGCTGTATTTCATCAATAATCGCACCTTCTTTAAATCTCTCTAAAAATCCCCTGGGATCTTCAAGGGCAAAAAGTCTCTCATCCATTTCCTCAAGATTGACATATTTTTTATCTTTAAAGAGCAATTTGGAAAGGGTCGTTTTCCCTGATTGTCTTGGACCTGTTATGACAACTACCGGAAAGTATTTGGCGTATTCTAAAACTTTTTTACCTATTTTCCTCGGTATCATGTAAAAAGTGTATGAAATTCCTTAAAAATTGTCAATTGAATTTACAATTTTCAAGATTTTTATTGGTGCCAGGCAGAAAATTTATCGGGGACGGAAAATTTATCGGGGACATACCTCACGACCTCAATGTACTTCCTTGGGGTCAGACCTCAATGTAGTTTTTCGCTATATTGTATTTGAAAAAATTTTGACATAATAACAAATAAGGTTTATTGTAAAAATATATAATGTGTAAAAGGAGAGTTTGTAATGAAAAGTAATGTGTTTAAAATTTTTCTATTAACATTGGCATTATTTTTAGTGGGAGGGATAGTAATGACTAATGCACAGGAAAAACCACCTTTACTAAATAATCCACAAGAAAATTCCCGGCAGAAGCCGCCTTTATTTAGCACTCCACAAAATGTTGTATATGGTCAGACTGTATTACCTCCACCTCCAGGACAAGTTTTACCACCTCCACCGCCAGGTCAACCTGCCCCACCACCTCCACCACCAGAGCAAGATACATTTCAACCTCAGGTAAATAGGCCCTTCAATGGGGTTCAATTAAAAAACGCTTCACTTGCTGTTGCTACGGCTAAAAAGGCAAAACCATATTTAACAGCTGGAAGAATTTGGACTATGATTGGTCCTCGTGGTGATGTAGAAATTAAGGCTGCTATACTTTATGATAGAATAGCCGCGACAGTTTTACATTTTAATCCAGTAGATGGCTCTATTTTGCCTCTCGGTGTTCTTCCCATAGTAAGTAGAACGACTATTCAACTTATAAAAATCAAGGACAAATTACCTGCTATTATACGTGCTATTGAAGTTCTCGATGGTGCAGAATATAGAGAGCCTGAGAATGCGTGGGTGGTCCCCCTTGCTTATAAAGATATGATAGTTGGCTATTTAAAAATTTATGTAGATGGCATCCACGTTGTGCCCGATTATCCGGCTAATCAGGAAATGCAGGTATATGGTAAATAGGAAAAAACTGTAAGAGCATGAAAAAGGTGCCAGGCACTATTTTATCCTTTCACTATTTTATCCTTTCAATGTTAGCGCCAAGTCCTTTTAATTTTTTTTCAAGGGAATCGTAACCCCTATCTAAATGGTATACTCTATTTACAATTGTTTCCCCTTCTGCTACAAGACCAGCAAGCACAAGGGATGCACCAGCCCTTAAGTCCGATGCCATAACTTCACATCCAGTTAATTTGCTTTTACCATTTATTATTGCATTTTCCCCTTC
>JALULU010000049.1 GCA_027040585.1 Acidobacteriota bacterium
ACATCTCCCAGCAATTCTTTCAAAAACGTTTTTGATATTTCAATATATTTTTCCTGGGTCATCTTTATCCCTCCTATAAAGGTTTTATGAATATTGTATCACTTTATGCAAGACTAACCAAATAACTCTAATCTATTGACTGTTGCGGATTTTTGATTTAGAATTTAAATTAATATATTAAAGTGGAAACTTACTTTTCCATAATCAATGGTGTCAATGATAGAAGAATTTTATATTGATAACATTAAAACTTATAAACTCACAGTGGGTCCCCTTTTTGTAAATTCATATATCATTTCAAATGAAAACAATGAAGGAGTGGTAATTGACCCTGGGGCAGAAGGAGAAAAAATTTTAGAATTTATAAAAAAAAGAAAAATTGATATTAAATATTTAATTAACACCCACGGACATCCAGACCACACTGGAAATAACTGGATAATAAAAGAAAATTTTAGAAATCTAAAATCTGGTATCCACGAAAAAGATTTACCCTTTTTAGATATAGATAAAATTGATTTATTTAACTTCAAGGAAATTTTAAACATAAAATATATACCAGAGCCAGATTTTTATTTAGAGGAAGGAAACACAATTACTTTAGATGATATTTCAATAAAAATTTTACATACTCCTGGACATACCCCCGGAAGCATATCGCTTTTACTTGAAAATTCTATTTTGTTCTCTGGTGATACACTTTTTAAAGATTCTATAGGAAGAACCGATTTACCCGGCGGAAACTACTCACAAATTATAAATTCAATTAAAGAAAAAATACTTAAACTTTCTGATAAAATAAAAGTCTTTCCCGGACATGGTGAAAATACAGAAATAGGTTATGAAAGGGAGAATAATCCTTTCTTATGTTAGACAATTATTTAAAAAACTTTATTTCCTTTTTAAAAATCGAAAAAGGACTGAGCAAAAATACAATTTCATCTTATTCTGATGATCTTCTGAAATTTAAAGAATTCCTTAAAAAAAATAAAATAAGCGTAAATAAAATTAACTCTGAAATATTACTTGAATATGTAAAATTTCTATACTCTAAAGGATTAAAAGACTCATCTATTGCAAGAAATATTGTCACAATAAGAAATTTTTTAAAATTTCTTATGCAGGAAAAAATAATAAAAGAGGATTTATCTGAAGCACTTTCAATCCCAAAGCTCTGGAAAAAACTTCCAATTTATTTAACTGAAGAAGAAGTAAAAGCTCTCTTAGAAGCACCGGATATAACAAGCCCCATGGGAGTGAGGGATAGAGCAATGTTGGAACTGATGTATGCTTCAGGGCTAAGGGTTTCTGAGGCAATTAACTTAAAAATTGAAGATATAAATCTTGAATTTTCCTACCTTAAATGTAAAGGAAAAGGTAGTAAAGAAAGACTTGTTCCCTTTGGAAATGTGGCTAAAAAATGGATTGAGGAATATCTCATAAACTTCAGGCATATTTTTTTAAAAAAAGTAAATGACTATATTTTTTTAAACAGAAGAGGTGGGAAATTGACAAGACAATGGGTCTGGAAAATGATAAAAAAATATGCCATCTTAGCCAATATAGATAAAAAAATTTCACCACACACTTTAAGACATTCCTTTGCAACTCACCTTTTAGAACATGGAGCAGATTTAAGAACTGTTCAGGTTATGCTTGGACATAGTGATATCTCAACAACCGAAATATACACATTTGTAACAGAAAATCATCTAAGAGAAGTATATAACAAATATCACCCGAGAAAAAATTAATTGCAACTTTAAAAATCATAAATTATCTTAATTATGTTATGTTTATAAAGAAGTTTTTTATCCTTTTTTTTCTAAATGTTTTTATCTTTTGTTTTCCCATTATTGCAAGCTTTAAATGTGGTGGAATTTTAGATAAGGAAACTACATGTAATTCAAGTTTCAAAAGTGAAATAAAGGACGGGCCCACAATAAATTTTGATTCCTCTGTTGATCCAACTTACTATAATTATTTTATTAAACTTCTAAATACGGTTTACCCATACATAGTACATTTTTATGGGAATTGCCCATATGAAGGACCTATAAACATAAAATTTGATCCCAATCAGCCAGACTGGTTTTTTTACGATAAATCCACAAATACAATCATTATTTCAGCTTATCCAACAACCAACTACAGAGTGGATAACGATGGAGATGGGCTAATTGATGAAGACCCATTTAATGGAAAAGATGATGACCACGATGGAAAAGTTGATGAAGATTACAACAATGACCCTTCATATGATCAACAATTCACTCATGAATTTATCCACTCCTTTCACAAGGATATTAATATTACAACAAATTGGATAGAAGAAGGCATGACCGAAGCCTGTACAGAGCTCATAAGTTCATATCTTTATAGTGAGAAAATAAGGGATATAATAGGAAGGGATCCCCAAAAAAATATATTCCTATTTGACCTTTTTGAAGAAAATAATTTTCTTTCCCCAACAATCAATTTTATTAACTCTTCTATACCCGACTATTATTATGACTATTCCGCCGCAGTTTTTATAATTCTTTCAAGTGCTTATTCAGATTCAAAGGACATTTACAATTTCACACTACTAAAGACAATAAATGAAAACCTCAGAAATTTGGATTGTGATGTAATTGACTTAAATACGTTTTATGATGTTGTTTCTACAATAACCTATGGAAAAAATTTTGATGGTTTCGAATCTGGAGGAGAATTTTTAAGGAACCTTTCAATTAACGAAAGCAAGAAAAATGATATAAGCCTCATTCTCCTTCCTCTCTGGACGAAATACGATAACAAATGGTATTTTTCAACTGTAAATCCAATGAATCTCACATATTTTGTTTTAAAAAGGTATATAGATGATGATGGTATAGAAAGGGAAAGTTTTATAAGTTCAACAAATCCCTTAAAGGTTAGTTTATTTAAAGGTAATGAGTTAATCTTACAAAAGGAATACTCTCTATATTCATATCCTAAAAATGATTGGTTTTTTGACACCACAATTTTAAGTGATGGTGTTTATAAACTTGAGGGTCAAATTGTCTTAGATGATGGCACTTTGCTCTCAAAAAGCGTTCATTTTTTAGTATCCCATACAGATGTAATACCTACTTTGATTGACAATAGCACAAGCGGATTTGGAATAATTCTATTAAATAGAAATGGAGATATCCTTGGCAATACTTTAGACATAAATGATACTCAGAATTTTGAAACTATTTGTTCCTTTGACAGTGGTGGAACTTACAAATTCTTATCAGATGAAACAAAATTTTTTAATTTTAAGTATAAAAATAATCCTTTAAGTATAACAATTCCCACCCCTTTCACACGGGTAGCTATTAAGAAAATAAGTCTTTTCAATATTCCTTTAAACAGTGAAAACGATAACTCATACACAGGAATAACAATTATAAATAGACATGATTACCCTCTTCAAGTTTCAATTTCTCTTTTAGATGAAAATGGTAATTTAATTTTAGATAACGACGAAAAGGATTTTGAAAATCCAATAATTTCTCAAATTCCTGAAAAATCTGAGAAAATCTTTATAACTAAAAATTTATTTCCAATTGATTGGAGTGAAAACAGTTCTTTGGAAATATTTACAAACTCAACAGTAGAAGCATTTTACATGAAAGGAGATTACAATGGTACCTTTTTAGACGGATCTATTCCACCGGAACAATTATCAAAAGAAATAACAATCCCTATTTTGAAACCAAATCCCTATGAAACAGAAATTCTGCTCAAAAATCCCCACTCCACCGATGCGGTTTTTACACTTTTCCTAATGGACCAGAACGGAAACATTTTAGACGTTTCTGATACTTTAGATTTACCTCCAAATGGTGAAAATATCTTAAATGCAAATGATATTTTCCCTGATTTTGATGAAAATTGCTACATTAAAATAAATTCCTCACTTTCCCTATTCTCAACTGTTTATTTTTATAACGGATACAATTTTGCCATTTTGTCTTATGAATCCACACATTTTTCCCCAACATTGATCATACCTCACATTGCTATGGGCGGAGATTACTACACTAAAATACATTTGTTGTCTTTAGATAATTCATCAAATATTTCCATAAAAGTTTCAATATTTGACTCAACTGGCAACATAATTAAAAACGAATACCAACTTTCTGATTTATACCCAGGAGAAAAAAGTACATTTAATCCTCAGGATATTCTAAATTCAACTAAAGATTATTTTGACGGATGGATAAAAATAGAAGCAAGTGGAAATATACTTGCCTATGCAGAAATTGGAGATATATATGGTAACTTTTTAACTGTACAACCTGCATTTAAAAAACTTTCCAATACCTTATTATTCAATCATATTGCAAAGGGAAACTTTGGAAACATAAATTATTTCACCGGACTTTCCATTGCAAATCCATATCCCTATGACAACAATTTAGAAATCACCATCTACGATGGTGTTA
>JALULU010000050.1 GCA_027040585.1 Acidobacteriota bacterium
TTAAATTAAAAAAAATTTTGAAAAATGATGAAAGTAATATAAAAATTTCGCCTTTTATATATACATTTTTAGCGTATTTTTTCTTTTTTTCTCTATCCAGTTCAAAACTGCCTGCTTATCTTTTCCCAGCAGTTTTGCTTTTGATATTACCAGTGGGAAAAGTTTTAAAGGAAGTTAAAAGTAAAAATTGGACATTTTTGACAGTACTATTATTTTCAGTTATAGATATTTCGTTGATTTTTTTTATTATCTATTTTTCTCTATGGAAAGTTCTGATTTTAATAGTGATTATGTTTACTTTTACACTTTCTTCCTTTATTCTATTTAAAAATTTATTAAAAGGTATCTTATTTAAAATAATTTCTCTTATATTTATATTTGTTTTTTTTGTTGTACCTTTTATGAATCAAAATTTTTCTTCTAAAAATATGGTGAAATTAATTTCAAAGGATTATATAAATAGATGTGATATTCTTTTATATAGAACATATGAAATGACGTGTGATATTTATACAGATCACAAATGTGTTCAAAATATTGTTGACAGAAAGATTATTAATAAAAAAATTGAAAAATGTAAAAAGGCTTTTATTATATTAAAAACCAACAGGATTAAAGATTTGATAAATTATTTTCCAGAGTATAAAATGGATGTAAAAATATTTGGAAGATATACTTTAATAAAGGTTTGGAAATGAATAAACCAATTAGATATTCTCAAGAAAAAATCATCAGAATTGTTGCTCCAGCATCTCCTGTTAAAAAAGAATTCTTAGACAAAGGTATATCAAGAATAGAAAGTTTTTTTCCTGAAATTGAATATGGTGAGATCGTTTTTTCTAAGTATTTTTTTTTAGCAGGCAGGGATGAAGATAGGGCAAGGGAATTAAACTATTCAATAAATAACTATGATTTTTTATGGAGTGCAAGGGGTGGGTATGGTTCAATAAGACTTCTTAATAGAATATCTTTAAAAAGAGAAAAATATCCAATAATAATTGGTTCTTCCGATGTTACATCTTTACTTTTATGTCTAACACAGAAATATAATTTTATAACTTTTTATGGACCTATGGTTGCTGGTGAGATCGCCGATTTTTCAAGGGAATTCGATTTTAGTTTGTTAAAAGGCGTTCTAACTGGCGAATTGGAAGAGGGAACAATTTTATATGATAAAAAATTGGAAGAAATTATAGCTGGAGATTTCGAAGGAGAAATTACTGGAGGTTGCTTGAGTCTTGTTGTATCTACCCTTGGAACTCCTTTTGAAATTGACACTAAGAATAAAATATTGTTTTTAGAGGACGTTAATACTAAGCCCTATGAAATTGATAGGATGTTAACTCAGTTGAAATATAGTGGTAAATTAGATGATTGCAAAGGATTAATTTTTGGAGAGATGGTAAATTGTGTTCAAAATAAAAACCAAGGATACACATTGCAGGAATTGATTTATGAGGAATTAAAAAGTTTAAAAAAACCTGTTTATTTTGGATTACCCTGTGGCCATACTAAAAATGGAGGGACTTTCTTGCCAATAGGTGGTAGAGTTAAAATAATTGATGGAAAAATATATTTAAATGAGAGGGTTGTATGTTAGATTTCAAGTTTTCTTTTTTAAAAGAGATGAAAAATTTAAAAAATATTTATTTTATAGGGATTTGTGGTACTGCAATGGCTTCTACTGCACTGCTACTTAAGGAGATGGGATATGAAGTATATGGCTCGGATTCTGATGTATATCCTCCTATGAGTGATTTCTTAAACAAAAATAATATTAAATTGCTGACTCCATATTCTCTTAAAAACCTTAAACCACATCCAGATCTTGTAGTTATAGGCAATGCTGTTGGAAGAGGGAATGTTGAGGTAGAATACGTTTTAAATAACAAAATCCCTTTTATTTCAATGGCAGAATTAATTGGGAAGGGAATAATTTTTGGTAGGGAATCCATTGTTATAGCAGGTACACATGGCAAGACCACCACAACCTCAATGATAGCGTGGGTACTTGAATCAATAGGTGAATCACCTTCATTTTTGATTGGCGGTATAAGTAATAATTTTAAATCCAGTTCTAAATTAGGGAAAGGGGATCTATTTGTAATAGAGGGTGATGAATATGATACAGCATTTTTTGACAAAAAACCAAAATTTATGCACTATTTTCCAGATTATTTGGTTTTAAATTCAATAGAGTATGACCATGCAGATATTTACAGTAATCTGAGTAATATTGTTAATGAATTTAAAAATCTCGTAAAATTGGTTCCTGAAAGGGGTTTTATAACTTTTAATGGGGATAGTGAAATTTGTCGTGAAGTTGCTAAAAATGCTCTATGTGAATGTGAGTCCTTTGGTATAAAAGAGGGCAATGATTGGTATCCTCGAAACATAAAATTTGGTAGGGAAAATATTGAATATGAGCTCTATTATAGGAAGAATTTTATTGGTAAGATAAGATTGAATATGTTTGGCGAGCACAATATTTTAAATTCCCTTGCCACAATATCAATTTTAAATAGGCTTGGATTTTCTTTTAGTGCAATAAGCGGTGGATTAGAAAGATTTTTAGGTGTTAAAAGGAGAATGGATTTAATTTGTAGAAGTGATAAGGTGTTTATTTATGAAGATTTTGCACATCACCCAACAGCTATTTTTGAGACATTGAAAGGAGTTAGAAAAAGTTTTCCAGATGAAAAAATCATTGCTGTTTTTGAGCCAAGATCCTGGAGTTGCAGGATGAATATTCATCAAGGAAAATTTGCTGAAAGCTTTAAATTTGCAGATATTGTCATATTTTATAAAGTTTACCATGAAGAAAAGATTCCCATTGAAAAGAGATTTAAACCAGAACTTGAAGTTGAGCATCTTAGAAATTATGGAAAGGAAAGTTATTATTTTAAAGATGTTGCTAAAATAGTTGATTTTTTAAGAGAACATGTGGACAAAGGATATGTAGCTATAATAATGAGTAATGGAGGGTTTGATGGATTATACAAAAAGATTAGTGATTCTTTTAATTTTTAGTATTTTTTTTACAATGTTTATATTTTGTGATGATGTTCCCAATTATAGGGTTAAGGTAAAACAGATTTTTGTGCCTGTTTCTGTTACTTCTCTTTCAGGTGATCCAGTTACAGGTCTTACTAAAAAAGATTTCAGGATATATGAAAATGGAATTGAACAAAAAATAATAAATTTTGCTTCTGAAGAAGTACCCTTAAATGTTGTTTTTTTGATGGATGTTAGTGGAAGTACCTATCTTGAATCGGGAGATATAAAACAGGCAATTATTGATTTTTCAAAAGAATTAAAGCCTCAAGACAGGGAGGCAATAATTTCCTTCAATAACCAGTCCAAACTTATATTGGATTGGTGTAATGACCTATACAGGGTGGAAAGAGCACTTGACAGGGTAATGCCCAAGGGAAGTACTGTATGGTATGATACACTGTATGTTACATTTACCGATTTACTAAAAGGTGTTAAAGGTAAAAAGGTTGTAATTGGTATAACAGATGGTGTTGATACCGGGAGTATAGTTTCTTTTGACGATGCCTTAAATAAGGCAATTGATTCAAATGCGCAGGTTTACATAATAAGCCAGACATCCAAATTGAAAGACCTTGCTGACTATTATAGAAGAAATTATGGTGCAAGAATAAATGAAACAGATCTTATGAAAACTATGTATGCTGCTGATTCCCAGCTTAAAGAAATAACTTACAAAACAGGTGGAAGATTAATTTATCCCGATAAATTGACTAAACCACTTAATGAAATATTTGTGAAATTAATAAAGGAGTTAAGACAGGAATATTATATTTCTTATAAACCACATAATATTTTTATGGATGGTAGTTATAGAAAAATTAAAGTAGTTGTAAAACGGCCTAATGTTCTTGTGAGATATAAACCTGGATATTATGCAAGATAAAGTATTAAACATATATCTAACTGGATTTATGGGTAGTGGGAAAAGTTCGGTAGGTCGTAAATTATCTAAAAGTATTTCCTGGGATTTCATAGATCTTGATGAGTTTATTGAAAGAAAAGAGAATGCCAAAATAAATGAAGTATTTAAATTTAAAGGTGAAAAATATTTTAGAGATCTTGAATATAATGTTTTGCTTGATATTTCAAAATTGAAAGGATACGTTGTTTCTCTTGGTGGAGGAACTTTTTGTTTTGAAGAAAATATACTGTTAATTAAAGAAAGTGGTAAAGTAATATGGCTAAAATGTCCACTTTCTGAAGTTTACAATAGGATAAAGTCTCACTCTGAAAGACCTCTTGCAAATAATAGACAGTCTTTTGAAAATCTATATTACTATAGACTTAATTTTTATAAAAGGGCTGATTTTTCAGTTGAAAACTTCAACAAATCAATAGGAAAGTGCACTCAGGAAATAATTTTTATTTTAAAATTAAGAGGATACATTTAAATTCAAATATGATTTTTCTTTATTTTTCAATAATTTTGTATTAAAATAAATACTAAGAGTTTTTTAAAAGGTGGGTGATTTTTAATGGAAAATTTTAAAGAAGGAGATATGGTTATCTATGGGGGACATGGAATGGGTAAGATTGATAGAATTGTGGAGAAGAATATTCAGGGACACAAACTAAAATTTTTTGAAATTTCTTTTGAGGGGATAAATTCTAAAATTTTTATACCTGTGAATAATGTTGAGAAAGTTGGCCTTAGAAAACCTATTGATTTTTCAGAATTGGATGCTCTTTTTTCAAAATTTGAAGAACATGATATTAAAATTGACCCATCAGATTGGAAAAATAGATATAGAGAAAATTTTGATAAGTTAAAATCTGGAAATATATTTAAAATAGCTGAAGTAATAAGGGATTTAACGCTCCTTAATAGTATAAAGACTCTTTCAATGAGGGAAATGGAGCTTTTAGATAAGGCAAAAAAAGTTTTTATTGATGAGGTTTCTGAGGTTAAGAAAACTTCTCCCGATGAAGTTGGCAAATTTTTGGATTCCTTGCTTGATAAAGAAAATCAGGATTAATTGGTAATATCTTAAGATGGATTATGTTTATTTAATCTTAGGTATTGTTTTGTCCATTTTTGTTTCCACTTTTTTTTCTTTTTCTGAAACCGCTGTTTTATCTTTAAATAGAAGTAAACTTTTTGCACAGGTTAAGTCTGGTGATAAAAGGGCAAAATTTTTATTGAGTATTGTAAAAAATCCAGAAAAGATACTCTCTCCCATTTTACTTGGAAATACACTGGCAAATGTTGTAACTGCTTCTCTAACTTCCATATTGATTTCAAAACTTTTTGTTAAAGAAATTCTTGGTATTACACATGAAGTTGCTCAAATTATTGCTACATTGATAATAACTGTTTTAATTTTGATATTTGGGGAAATTACACCTAAATCCATTGCTGCCAGAAATCCAGATAAATATGCTTTTTCCATTTCTTATTTTTTGGAATTCATATCTAAAATTTTATATCCACTTGTCTGGATATCTCTTTTTTTTAGTTCTATTGTTATAAAAAAATTTTCCAGGGGTGGAGTTGCTATACATGAAGAAAAAAAAGAGAAAATATTAAGTTTATTGTACAAATTTAATGAAAAAGAAATTGAAAATTCCTATGATTTAATGAAAAATGTTGTGGTTTTACCGGATATTAAGGTTAAAGATATTATGGTACCAATATCAAAAGTTGTGGCAATGGATGTTAATAGTTCAATAGATGAAATATTGGACGTATTTGTCAAAACTGAATATACAAGAATACCAATTTATGACGGAAATATAGAAAACGTAGTGGGATTTATTCTTTCGAAGGAGTTTTTTAAGTTTTATCTTGCAAAAAAAGGTATTATTCCAGAATTGGACAAGGCTTCTTTTGAATCAATTATCAATAGGCCATTGTTTATTTCAGAGTTTTCACCCATTGATCTTGCCCTAAATAAGATAAAAAATAGAAAACTTCACTTTGCGTTTGTTGTGGGAGAGCTCGGTCAGGTTGTGGGGATCCTAACTCTTGAAGATATATTGGAAGAGATTGTTGGAGATATATATGACGAACATGATTACAATGTCTTAAATATGTTTGAGAAAAAGGGTGATAAATTTATTTTTCATGAAAATATTAGTATAAAAGATTTTAATAAACTGTTTCCCAAAAAAATTTCTGAAAATGGTGATTTTACAACACTTTTTGGTTATTTAATGGACAAGTATGGAGATGTGCCTTTAAAAGATACTGTGTTAGAAGATGATAACTATATTTTTAAAATTAAAAATTCTGATAATTTTGGAATTAAAGAGGTTGAACTGGAAGTAAAAAGAAACAGAGATAAATTTATTTCTGAAGAAGAGAGTTTAAAGTAAAATCGTTTTTGTCCAAAATCTTTAAAACGCCATGCCTTTCATTACAATTTTTTAATATTTCTTTAATGGTAGAACCTATTATTGGATGTTTAAATTCAGGATGTATTTCATTTAATGGAATTAAAACAAATTTTCTTTTTTCGATTTCAGGATGAGGTACTATGAGATTTGGTGTCTCAATTATTTTATCTTCGAAAAATAATATATCTATGTCAATTTCTCTGGGTGAGTTTTTGTGAGTTCTATTTCTTCCCATTTCCTTTTCAATATTTTGAAAAACTTCTAATAGCTCATATGGATTTAGAGGAGTGCTTAAAGATATTATACAGTTTAAAAATTTTAAATCTTCTAATGTATCCACCGGCTCAGTTTCATAAATGGAGGATATGGATAGTATTTTTATATTTTTCTCTTTAATTTTCTTTATTGTGCTTTTTATGTTATTTAACCTGTCTCCTAAATTTGAACCAAGTGAAATAATTACCCTGTTTTCTTTAAAAGTATTTTCTACCATAGTTCCTTAACTTACCTATTGTAGCGAAACCTTTCAGATAAAGTGAAAATCTTAATTCATTTTCACTTCTTCTTTTGTAAATATCAAAGTTTATATATTCTACGCTAAAACCTATACATTTTTTAAAATAATTGAACTTTAAATAATAATTATCTATATTGCTTTCTTCAAGATTATAAGAAATATTCATATCCATAGACAGTCCGTTATTACTATTTCCAAGTCCAATTGAATTTTGTAAATATGTCTCTGTTTTACTATCTTTTATAGGATTTTTAATTCTGAGAAAAGAGGCAGAACAGAAGAAAACTTCCTTTGCAAAAGTCCCACCAAATGCAAAGTCATTTGCTCCTCCCCTTTTAGTGTCATAGTCCATTGTAAAATCAGCGGAAAAGTACTGAGTGGGATAAAATTTTGAATATATTCCAATAGGAGAAAATCTTTTTGGCCCATAGATAAAGGGAAAAGGACTAAAATCTAAGAAATCTGAGTAAATATTTGCTTCATTATTTTTTATTTCATGATTAAAATCTGGTTCAAAATAATATCTCTGATAAATTGAAATTGACAGCCATTCATAGGGAGAACCATTTTCCCTTGTTTTAAAAAATCTGTTTGTAAATCCATAATTAATTTCGTTTGTGCCAAGTATGGCATCAATGGGGTCAAAAATTATAATTTTGTCAATATTATCTATGTCAGAGATAAATCTGTAATTTGCAAAAGTCTCTATTACATGTGTAAAATTTTTATATTTTCTATAAAACTTTGGACCCATGATATCTATGTCAAATTCTCCATATTTTCTTGTTAAAGAACCATCTATTGCAGTATTATCTTCTTTATATTTGGAGTAAAATGTATTTCTAACCTTTGGAGTAAAAGTTATAGTAAAAAGATTACTCAACTTTAAAGGGTAACTTACTGAAAGATCTAAGTCTAATCTATTTGTGGAGTTTGGTGTTCTAAAAGATTCATTACTCCCTGTCCAATTATTTACACTTTTAAAATCAAGGCTCAAGGAAGATTGCGCAAAAATATACATAGAATTTTTTAAAATAGGTAAACCAATTAAATCAAAATTAAAGGATGGATTTTTTCTTAGAATTATTGTGGTATCCGGGAGGTATAATTGGTTTCTTTCTACGTAGGATGAAAAGAAATAGTAATTTCCACTCTTTTCTAAATACATGAGTAGATTTTCGTCAGGTCTTATAGCATTAACAAAATTATCGCTGTATATTCTTCTAAAATTAATATTTGTTACGAGATTTGCCTTAACTATTGCTTTAAATCCTCTCCCAAAATGAAAGAATGAGGATATATTTATTTCGCTACCACCTTCATTTAGTCTGTCGTAAACAGAATAACTTCTAAAATCAATGTAAGAAATATCTGAAAAAAGGCTTCTAAAATGTGTCCCAATACCCCATCCTCTTTTTGAAAAATAATCACCTGTAAGGAATAAGTCGCTGCTTCTTCCAAGCGGTAAATAAAAAGTGTCGGAGATTTTCCTGCCTTTTAAATTTGAACCGCCTGTAGAAGGTATTAAAAATCCACTTTTTCTTTCTCTTTTTAAAATAGGAAGTTTCATCCACGGAAGATAAAATATAGGTATGTCAAAAAGTTTTAACATGAAATTTTTACCTGTCACTGAAGAATTCTTTACAATTTTGATCTTTGAAGAATTAAGGCTCCAATATGGAATTCCTTTAGTACATTTTGGACAGGTTGACACCATACCTTTATAAACTTTATAGGTTTTTTTATCTATTTTTTTTATCTTTTTTGCCTTTATGTATAAAAATTTGTCGGTGTTTCCTGAAACTTCATAAAATATTCCAGTTTTATTTTCCAGATTGAAAGAAAAGTGGGAACATTTAAAAAGCATTTTGCCCTTTGAAAATGAGATATTTCCTTTACCTTCTATTTCATTTGTTTTGATGTTATATGATATAAAGTCACCTTTGAAAGTATATCCATCATAATTTATTTCTACACTGTTTTCTGCTATTAGTTTATTTCCTTCTTTTTTCTGGACAAAAGATTTAATTGTCATTTGCTTACCATTGATGGGAAGTTTCCTGATGACTTTTTCCTCTTTCTGAGAAAATACATTATTGATGAGAAAAAGATATAAAAATATTAAAAATATTAAAGTAGGTTTTTTTTTCATTAAGTTCCTCAAAACTTTGTTAACAAATATCGTAGTTTCTACGAGAAAATATTTGTTCTTATCTAATAACGGATGGTTATTATATATTTTGTTAATTTTAAAAAAAAGGATAAATTTTTCTAAAATAATTTTTTTAATTTTATTACATAAAGGTTTCCTGAGTCGTGAAGTTAGAAATTGTTTTGGAATACACTTTTAGCAAAAAGTTTTTGAAGTTGCATTAACTGGCGGAGGAGGTGGGATTCGAACCCACGTACCCCGAAATGGGATAAACCGATTTCGAGTCGGCCCCGTTACGACCACTCCGGCACTCCTCCAAAAGGGATATTAGCAATAAAAGTAATTTTTTACAACATGTTATCTATTTTTTTCCTTTAGAGAGTGATAATTTCTTGACATTTTGACCTTCTTTTTTTAGGATAAAGTAAAGTTTTTTTGAAGGTGGTTTAAATGGCCTCAAAAATTGGTGATATTTTACTTGAGAAAAAATATATAACAGTTGACCAATTAAATGAAGCGCTTGAATATCAGAAGAAATATGGAGGTAAGATAGGTTCGATACTTGTTAAACTAAATTATATAACAGAGGATGATATTGTAAATGTTCTTTCTGAGCAATATGGAGTGCCTGCGATAAATCTTGATTTCTTTGAAATAGATCCAGATGTTATTAAAATTATTCCCCTTGAAACTGCTCAGAAATACCAGATTATACCTTTAAGCAGGGTTGGCTCCACACTTACCATTGCTACAACTGATCCATCAAATATTTTTGTCCTGGACGACATTAAATTTATGACTGGATTTAACATTGAACCTGTTATAGCTTCAGAAGGTGCCATAATGAGAGCCATTGAAAAATATTATGGTACACCTCAATCTATAGAGTTAAAAAAAGTTTACAATGAAATAGGAATTGAAGAGAGAAAAGATGAATTTGATCTTGAAGTTGAAGAAGAAGAAGAGGAGATGGATGTTGATGAGTTAAAGCAATCAAGTGCTGAAGCCCCTATAGTTAAATTGGTAAATTTGATTTTATTTGATGCCATTAAGAAAAAAGCAAGTGATATACATATTGAGCCTTATGAAAAGGAATTGAGGGTAAGATTTAGGATTGATGGAATTTTGAGAAACGTAATGAGTCCACCACTTAAGTTAAGAGATGCACTCATCTCACGTGTAAAAATTATGTCAAAACTTGATATAGCAGAGAAAAGATTACCTCAAGATGGCAGGATTAAAATAAAGACCAAGATTGATGGTAAAAAGAAAGAAATAGATTTTCGTGTTTCAGTTTTACCTACACTCTTTGGTGAAAAAATTGTTTTAAGGTTACTTGACAAAGAAAATTTGATGCTTGATATGACTAAACTTGGACTTGAGCCAAGTTCACTTAAAAATCTGCAGGAGGCTATTTCTAAGCCTTATGGTATGGTACTTGTTACTGGACCAACTGGTAGTGGAAAGACAAATACTTTATATTCTTCTATAAGCCAGTTAAATAAACCAGAAGTAAATATTATGACTGCAGAAGATCCAGTGGAATATAACCTTTCGGGAGTAAATCAGGTTCAAATACATGAGCAGATAGGTTTGACCTTTGCTGCAGCTTTGCGTTCTTTTTTGAGGCAGGATCCAAATATAATTCTTGTCGGTGAGATCAGGGATTTTGAAACTGCTGAGATAGCAATTAAAGCAGCACTTACTGGACATTTACTTTTGAGCACCATCCATACAAATGATGCAACTTCTACAATTAATAGATTGTTAAATATGGGGATAGAACCTTTCTTGGTTGCAAATTCGTTACTATTAATATGTGCCCAAAGATTGGTAAGAAAAGTGTGTAGTAATTGTAAGGTAGAGGATAAAGTTCCTAAAAAAGCTTTAATCGATATAGGTTTTACTCCAGAAGAAGTAAAAGATTTAGTTGTATATAAAGGTGAGGGTTGTGATGTATGTAATGGAACAGGATATAAGGGTAGAATAGGTCTATTTGAAGTTTTGCCAATTACTGAGGAAATATCGGAAATGATTTTAATTGGAGCTTCTGCAAGAGAACTAAAAAGGAAAGCAATTGAACAGGGAATGATAACCTTAAGGAAAAGTGGATTAATAAAAATTAAAAATGGTATAACCACTATTGAGGAAGTATTGAGGGAAACAATTAAAGATTAATATTGATTTTATCCTAAATAATGGTATACTGAAAACAAAGTGAGGAGATAAGATGGTAAATGTAACATTACCTGACTTATTAAGGAAGTTGAAGGAATTAGGTGGTAGTGATTTACATATTACGACCAATGCACCACCTACTGTTAGGATAGATGGAAAATTAAGGCCACTTGATTTACCTCCTCTAACCGCTGCTGAGACAAAGCGTTTGGCTTATAGTGTTTTAACTGATTCCCAAAAACATAGGTTGGAAGAAAATCTTGAACTTGATTTTTCTTTTGGTATAAAAGACGTATCTCGTTTTAGGGGAAATATTTTTTATCAAAGAGGAGCTATTGCTGCTGTTTTTAGGTTAATTCCTTTTGAAATAAAGAGTTTTGAAGTGCTTGGATTGCCTTCAGTTGTAGCAAAGTTGTGCGAAAAACCAAGGGGATTAGTCCTTGTTACTGGGCCAACTGGAAGTGGAAAATCAACAACACTTGCTACAATGGTAGATAAAATAAACAGGGAAAGACATGAACATATAGTTACTTTAGAAGACCCCATAGAATTTTTGCATCCACATAAAAATTGTTTAGTTAACCAGAGGGAGATTAATAGCGATACACACTCTTTTACAAGTGCACTCAGGGTTATTTTAAGGCAAGACCCAGATGTAGTTCTTATTGGTGAGATGAGAGATCTTGAAACAATTGAAGCAGCATTAAGGGTTGCAGAAACTGGTCATTTGACTTTTGCAACATTACATACCAATACTGCAATAAGTACAATAAACAGAATAATAGATGTCTTCCCGTCTCATCAACAACAGCAAATAAGAACACAGCTCTCAATGGTACTTGAGGGTGTCCTTTGTCAGACGCTAATACCAAAATTAAGTGGTAAAGGAAGAGTACTTGCAATGGAAATTATGATACCAACACCTGCAATTAGAAACCTCATTAGAGAGGACAAAGTTCATCAAATTTACTCTGCAATGCAAACTGGACAAGAAAAGCATGGAATGCAGACTTTTAATCAATCTCTGGCTACACTTTATTTAAATAAGTTGATTACCCTTGAGGATGCTCTGGCAAAATCTCCAAATCCTGAAGAACTTCAAGATTTAATTAAAAGAGGTGTAGGGGTAGTTGGGCAGGGTAGAACGTCAACGCCAGGTGGCGGTCCAATCCCAAGACCAAGACCACATAGGCCGATGGGAAGATGAGAAAAAATAAATATATATATATTGGGAGAGTACTATGCCAACTTATGTTTTTAGAGGAAAAAATTTAGTTACCAACCAAATTGTTTCTGGGGAGCGATTTGCTCCTAATAAAATGGCTTTAGAAACTGCTCTTAAAAATGAGCAAATTATTCCATTGAGTATTCAAGAGAAGGGTAAGGAAATAGTTCTTCCAACTGTGAAAAAAAAGGTTAAAGATAAGGATTTAGCAGTTTTTACGAGACAGTTTTCAGTTATGATTGAGTCTGGATTACCACTTGTACAGTGCTTGAGAATTTTAGCTATGCAGCAACAGAAAAAGAGTTTTCAGGCTATTTTACTTGGCGTTCAAAAGGATGTTGAAAGTGGTATGTCCCTTGCCGATGCTATGGAAAAATATCCAAATGTCTTTGATTCACTATACGTGAATATGATAAGAGCTGGTGAAGCTGGTGGTATTTTGGATCTAATTTTGAGAAGACTTTCTGCATATATGGAAAAGATGGTTAAACTTAAAAGCTCTATTAAATCTGCCTTAATATATCCTGCAGTTGTTATTTCCGTTGCTATTACAGCAGTTTTTATATTGTTATGGAAAGTTATTCCTACATTTGCATCTCTTTTTGAAGGATTGGGAGCAGATTTGCCCCTGCCAACTAAAATAGTTATTTCTGTTAGCCACCTTTTGCAACATTTTGGATTAATAATTATTATTTTAGTTGCTTTAGGTATATATGGATTAAAAAAATGGTATCAAACAGAAAAAGGTAAGAAAGTACTCGATGGTTTAATTTTAAAAGCTCCTGTTATAGGTCAGCTTATAGCAAAGATTACTATTGCAAGAATTACTAAAACTTTAAGTACACTTGTAACAAGTGGTATTGCTATTTTGGATGCTCTTGATATAACTGCTAAGGCTTCTGGCAATATTATTTTTGAGGAGACTGTTGTTAAAATTAGAAATGAAATTGAAAAGGGAAGGGACATGGCGTCTCCAATGGAAGAAACTGGTCTGTTTCCTGTTATGGTTATACAGATGGTAAGAGTTGGAGAGCAAACAGGGGAACTTGATACTATGCTTGAAAAAGTATCACAATTCTATGAAGATGAAGTGGATAGGGCAGTTGCAAATTTGATGTCTTTGCTGGAACCATTACTTTTGGTATTTTTAGGTGTAACAATTGGTTCTATTGTTGTTTCAATGTATATGCCTATGTTTACCCTTATTGCAAAACTCTCTAAAGCAGGTATACATTAGTTTTCAACAGAGAGGGGTAATTTCTTAGACCCCTCTCTATTGATTTTTACATATAATGACAGAGATTAAAAAGAGGCTATTTTACATTTCCGTTTTTAGAGTAATTGTAATCTCTGTTATTTTATCTACTATTTATTTCAGTAATATTTCAGTTAAGGATGTTTTAATATCTCGTTTTCTTTTCTATCCTATAATTTTTTCATACTTATTTTCAATTATTTTTATAAGTGTTTATCACCTAAAAATAAAAGGTGAAAGATTATTAATATTAATAAATATTTTATTTGATATTTTAATAGTATCTGTATTTGTTTATTTCACTGGTTTCTTTTTGCCAACAATACCTCTTTTATATTTATTTGTTATTCTTTATTCTTCACTTTTTTATGGGATAAAAGGAATTCTCCTTATATCCACTACTGCAACTTTTACTTTTTTAGCTGTAAATTTTCTCTTATTTTGGAGAAAAGGTCTTACAAATATTTTTAATAATAGGGATTTATTGTTAAACATTGAAGTACATATTTTTGGATTTTTTCTTGTGGGAATACTCTCTGGAGCACTTTCTGAAAGAGTAAAAAGTGCAAAAAAAAGGATAGCTGAACAGGTTGATAGAATTAAAAGTCTTGAAGAATACAATGAATATATACTTTCAAGTTTACAAAATGGTCTTTTAACTACAGATAGAAATTTCATAATTGTAAAGATTAATGAAATTGGTAAAAGCCTTATAGGGAATTATAACGTTGTTGGAGAAAATGTTTTTGAAGTTTTTCATTTTGATTTTAGCAAAATAAAGGAAGATATTGAGAAATTAAGAAGTGGTAATATAAAAAGTATAAGAAGGGATTTTGAGTTCATTAAAAATGGGGAAAGAATTTTCATAGGTATGAGTATATCTCTTCTTTTTAAAGGAGAAAATAATATTGTGGGTTATATTTTCGTTTTTCAGGATATTACTAAAATACAGAGAATGCAGCAACAACTTGAAATTCAGAAAAAAATGTCAGCTATTGGCAATTTATCTGCTGCCATTGCTCATGAGATAAAAAATCCCCTTGCATCTTTAATGGGTTCTATTCAGGTTCTTAACGAGACTTTACCATTAAAGGGGGATGAGAAAAAATTGATAAATATTGTTTTAAGGGAATCAAAGAGGTTAAATTCAATTGTAGAGGAATTTCTTCAATTTGCGCGTATGAAAAAATTTAATCCTGTTGATATTGATATTGTTGAGTTACTAAAAGAAACTTTAATTTTACTTGAAAACAGCAGGGAAAAAAAAGAAAACCATAAAATAGTGGTAATGGGTGAGAAAAAAGTTGTTTTTAAGTGTGATCCCTCCGGAATAAGACAGGTTTATTGGAATTTAATAACTAATAGTTTAAAAGCTATGCCTGATGGAGGAAAACTTGAAATAATTTTTAAAACATCTGATGATTTTGTTAAAATAATATTTAAAGATAGTGGAATTGGAATGAATAGTGAAGAGTTATCTTCAATATTTGAGCCATATAGTAGTTATTTTGAAAAAGGGGTGGGACTTGGTATGTCAATAGTTTATAATTTGGTGGAGAATATGGGTGGAACAATAGAGGTAGAAAGTGAGAAAAATAGCGGAACTACTGTTATTTTAAACTTTAAAAGGTTTTAAGTATGAAAATTTTAATTGTAGATGATGAAAAGAGTGTATGTGAACTTTTAGAATTGGTTTTTAAAAAGGAGAAATATGAAGTTTTTTCTGTCCAGAGTTATGAAAGAGCAATTGAATTTTTAAATGAAAATAGTGTTGATATAGTTATATGTGATTTAAAACTTGGAAGAAAAAAGAGTGGAGTAGATATTTTAAAATATTTAAGAGAAAATAATAGGAAAGAGATTTTTATTTTAATTACAGCCTTTGCCTCTGCTGAAAGTGCCATTGAAACCTTGAAACTCGGTGCATTTGACTATATTACAAAGCCATTTGATATAGGAGATATAAAAAAAATTGTTAATAATGCCAAAAAACATATAAAAGATAGGTACAAAACTGAAGAGGAAGAAGGGGATTTCGAATTTTGTACAAGAATTGTTGGAAAGTCTCAACCGATGATAGAAATTTTTAAGACAATTGGGCTTGTGGCAAATACTGATACAACAATTTTACTTACAGGGGAAAGTGGTACTGGAAAAGAAGTTATTGCAAGGGCCATACACAG
>JALULU010000051.1:0-4020 GCA_027040585.1 Acidobacteriota bacterium
ATTATATTAATACAGCATATGAAACTTTGAAAAATGATGATTCAAGGCATGAGTATGAAAATAATCTTGCAAAATTTTCCAGATCTAAAGTTTCTAATACTGAGAAAAAAGATTCTCCTGGAAAAGTAGCAAAGGAGAGTTTTGAGCGAGGAAAAATGTTGGTAAATGCACAGAATTATGCTGAGGCTGTTTCTTATTTAAAGGCTGCTGTGAGGATTAAACCTGAAAATGCTGAGTACAACGCTTATCTTGGCTATGCCATGTCAAAGACTTCTCAGTTTAAAAGAGAGGCTGAAAAGTATCTTTTAAAGGCAATTGAACTTGCTCCTATGCAGATAAATTATTATATTCATCTTGGTAGGCTATACAAGGAAGCAAGGTTATATACAAAGGCACTTAGAGTTTTTCAAGAAGGGTTAGCATGGGATAATAGCAATAAAATAATTTTAAAAGAAATTGATGAAATAAATGAAAAATTAAATAAAAAGAATAAAAAGGGCTTTTGGGGGGGACTGGGAAAGCTTTTTGATAAAAAATAATGCATTAATCTATTTTCATGAGTATTATTTCAGAAAAAGCAATCATATTAAGAAAGTATTCACTCTACGATTTTGATGAGATTTTATTGCTGTTTGGTTCCACTTATGGGTTGTTTAAGGCGACTTCTAAAAGAAGTAGAAAAAATAATTCTACTTTTTTTGGCAAAACTGGAATTTTTACAGAGGGAATATTTGTGTTAAATTTTAATGGGTATGATAATCTGTCGAGGATAAAGGAGATAAGTATTTTAAATAGATTCCAGATAACAGATAAAGGTGTTCAAAATTTTTATATACTTTCTTTTTTTTCCGAATTGATTTTAAAGTCTATTTTTGAAAAAAATTCTTTTAGTCTTAAAATATTTTCTCTTTTTGAAAGGATACTTTCATTTAAGAAATTAAATAGTTTTGAGAAAAAAAGTATAGCGTTATATGTCATTTATTGGATTATGAAAATGGAAGGTATCCTGCCTTCATTTAATAAATGTTTAATATGTGGACGTAAAATTGAGAATGATATTGTTCTTAAAGATGATTTAATTCCAATTTGTACTAAATGTGGAGATGGAAAAAAGATTGAAAAAAATTTTTTCAATCATTTTTCTCTTCCACCTGAAAAGTTTTTAACTGTTGACATTAAAGAAAAAGATTTAAATTATCTATTAAATATTTTAATCTTAAAATTTGAAAATTTTGCCAATAAAAAACTAAATTCAAAGGAATTACTTTTTTCCTGAATATTTATAAATTTTTGCTTTTTTGTGTTTCTCCCTTATTTTTTTGCTCTTTTGAAGAGGAATGTACCATGTTAATATTTCCCTCGAAACTTGCACCTTCCTTTACAGTAAAACTTCTACAGGTTATATTTCCCACAACTATTGCAGTCTCATTTAAAGTAATTTTATCTTCTGCCGTTATATTTCCTTCCACTGTACCTGATATCTCAATATTGTTTCCTTTAATATCAGCATTTATTTTACTCTCATTCTCAACTACCACATTTGATTTTAATTCTATTTTTCCTTCTACAGTTCCTTTAATCCTCAAATTTGATGTTCCAGTTATTTCTCCAGAAATTATCAATTCTTTAGAAATAACACTTTCGGATAGATTATGTGACATGGGGGAATTTTTTGTATAAGTTGTCTTGACAGGGGGGGTATTTTTGACTTTTGAATTACTAATTGCTTCTTGCTTTTTTATATCCTCATCCTTTTTAAAGAGTCCCATATTAAATATCTCCTTAATAAAGTAATTTATATTTCTTTGAATGTTAGAAATTAAAGGCCCCTCCATTCAAAGAGGGGTCTTTATATGAGATTTTGATTATTTAACCTGAGCGAAACTACCAACTTCTATTGGTTTTCTGGCCTCAACAATCAACGCTTTACAAGCTGTATCATAAACTTCTAATACAACAGCCTCACCACATACAACTCGGGGAATATTTCTGTTTTTTAAAACAAGTTTTTTCTTAGTTTTAAAATCTTTAGATATGGATGGCTTAAAATTGGATTGAGAGATAGTTCTTCCAAATTCTGATTTAACTTTATACTTTCCATATCTTTTATATATTGAAACAAAATCTCCTGGCTTTACACCACTATTTTTTCCCAGATTGAGATATATTACCTCTTCTTGTCCTGCAAGGGTTTTATAGTTTTCAATGAAAACAACATTTCCGGTAGCTTTCCCGGTATCTTCCATAAATCTTGTCATTTTGTAATTCTTCTTTCCCTCTAAAGGTTTTTTTGGTTGGTAGTTTATTAGCCCATCTCCAATAAATGCTGCAGTTGCTGAATATTCAATCCTTGCAATAGAATTTGTGTCATGTGAAATAATGACCTTTAAAATACCAATCTGCTTGTAGTAATAACCAACAAATTTTTTATTAATAGGGTTAAAAACCTTACCGGTATTTCTAACAATTTCAAACTTTGTACCAGGGAGTACATTGTCATTAGTCCCTTTGTTTAAATAGACAATTTCGCCTTCTCCTAAATACCTTTCATGGTCTTCATCTTCTGCTCCAATGATAAATGCAGAAAAATTAACCTTTCTTTTTGTTATAAATCCTGTTCCAAAAAATTCTCTTTTTGAACCATAATATATTTTATTTTTCCTTTTATGAATAAGAAGTTCTTCTTTTTTTGCTTCTTTTTCATGCCTTATGGTTCTTTTTAAAATTTCGATTCCATTTGGTTTATGGTAAGTCATTGTATTTTTCGCAGGTTTATTTTCAACGACTTTGGTCTTTGTCACTTTTTTCTTATTTTTGGCACCAATAACCGCCGGCTTTTCGATTAGAATTGGGTCACCTGGATAAATCCAATGAGGATTGGTAATATAACTATTTTTTTCCCATATCTGGGGCCATAGATATGAATTATTTAAATAAGTTTTTGCAAGGTCCCAGAGAGTATCACCACGTTTAACAATGTGAATCTTAGCATTTTTAGGATATGTTGGAAGATTATAAGGTGTATAATGACCATCACTACATTTTTTTAAACCTGTTAAAGGTTTTCCTTTTGGAGGAATTGGTTTTGTTGAAGAAAAAATGAAAAAAGTAGAAAAAACTAAAAGAATAAACAAAGTGAAAAACTTCAATTTTCTATTCATGGCCACCTCTTTCAAATAATTTTGTCCCTTCTATTATAATCAAAAGCTTTTTATCTTGTCAATAAAAAAAGCCTTCTTCTATAAAGAAGAAGGCTTTTAAAAAGTAATCTTAACTGATTCTAATTATGAAAGTTTATTTAACTTCCATGATTTTTATAGTAACTCTTCTGTTTTTCTTTCTTCCCTGTCTTGTTTTGTTGCTGGCAATTGGATTTAATTTTCCAAGTCCAACGGTATAGATTCTATTTATATCAAGTTTCTTCTCACCAACAAGATATCTAACAACGCTTTTTACCCTTTTTTCACTGAGTGTGTAATTGTAATCTTTAGGACCTATTGAATCTGTGTGACCTTCTAAAACCATTATGTAGTTTTTATTTTCAGCGAACTTTTTAGCTACATCATCCAGTGTTGACATTGCACTTTTAGTTAGATGATATCTGTTAAATCCAAAGTAAACATATTCAGTATCCACAACCACGAAGTTAAATCTATTATTAAATTTTGAAAGAGCTAACTGGGCATCTTTATCAGCTGCGTCAGCTTTTTCCTTTGCTGTCATTCCGATATTTTTAGCTTCTTCAGCCTTTTGATTTGCTAAATTAGCTTTGTCTGTAACTTCTTCTAATTTTGAGCTTAGCTGTTTGTTGAGCTGGGAAAGTTCAGAGAGCTGGCTATAAATTTTCTGGTTGTTGCTGTCCATTTTTTTGTTCATCTTTGATTCAGAGTCAGCAATGCTCTGGCGTACAAACTTCTTTGTGGCACAACCAGAAAGGAGAAAAATTGAAACCAAAGTAGCAATGAACATAAAAAAAACTCTTTTTTTCATAAAAACCCTCCGTTAATTTAGTTATAATTT
>JALULU010000051.1:4030-4448 GCA_027040585.1 Acidobacteriota bacterium
AAAAATGAAAAAGAAAATAGAATGTGATGGTGGGCTATTGATATTCAAAAAAAAAGGGGAAACTTCCTTTGATGTCATTAGAAAATTAAAAAAAACTTTTGATTTTAAGAAAATAGGCCATGGCGGCACATTGGACCCTTTTGCCGAAGGGGTCTTGATTTTACTTATAAATAGAGCCACGAGATTTTCACAATTTTTTTTAAATTCCAAAAAAATATATAGAGGTAAACTTTTATTAGGAATATCTACTGATACACTTGATTGTGATGGCAGCATTATTGGGTTTTCTACTAAAGTTAAGGTTTCTAAGTTACATATTGAAGAGATTTTTAAGGAGTTTGCTGGAAAAATAACACAGGTTGTCCCAGGCTTTTCCGCTGCAAAATATAAAGGAAAGCCCCTTTATTTTTATTCGAGG
>JALULU010000052.1 GCA_027040585.1 Acidobacteriota bacterium
CTAATTGATTTATTAAATTTAACAGGTGGGAAAAATCTATATCCAATTTTAAATTATTATTACAATCAAAAATTAAAGAAAGAGAATTTATCCTTATTGAAATGAGAAAAAAATCAAATTAAAATCACATCCCCACAACTTAGTGTAACAACTTTATCCTTAAAATTTTCAATTAAAAATCTTTTTCCTTTAAATCCAGTACAATGCATTGGATATATTTTTTTAAATTCTATTGAGGTAAGTATTTCCTTTGCCAATTTCAACTTCTTATCTGAACTATTTTTAAGGTGTAATCCCCCAAAAATTGCATAATAAGAAGAAACACCAAGTTTTTTCTTTATATAAAGCAGGGTATTAAAAAGTCCACTATGACAACATCCACAAAATAACATATTACCTTTTTCAGTTTTTAAAAAAATAGAAGTATCATCTATAACAGAGTCTTTATTGCCATCTTCTTTTAAAAAACCCTTAACAGACTCATCCTCTCTACTAAATCTTTCAATTTCTCCTAAAAAAATTATATTGTTAGATATTTCAAAAACATCTTTTTTAAAAACAAAATTTTTTTTGTATTTTCTTAAATTCTCATCAATTCCAATATAGCGTCCACTTGAATATCTTTCTGTAAAAATTTCGGGGTGGGCATAGATCTTTAAATCCCTGCTTTCACGTAGCAATCTCACTAATCCACCACTGTGGTCGTAGTGTCCATGGGATAGAACCCCAAAATCTACATTTTTTAAATCTTCATTTAAAAGTTTTGCGTTGTGGAAAATTTTTCCCTTTTGGCCAAAATCAAACAAAAATTTACTCTGTTTAAGATTTATAAGAAGTGAAAGTCCGTGAAGTGAAATAAAATTTCTTTTATATGTTGTATTTTCTGATAATACTTTTATTTCAACCATTTAAAATGGTATCTTCCCTTAAAATAGTTTCTTTTCTCCCTGCACCAACAGAAATAATTGAGACCTTAACCCCTAAAAATTTTTCAATGAAATCTATATAATTCTTAGCTTCATCTGGTAATCTGGAAAAATCATCTATTCCAACTGTGGAACTTTTCCAGCCCTTAAAATTTTTAAAAATGGGTTTTATCCTTTCAAGTTCCTCAACTGTTGAAGGATAAGTGGACAAAGTCTTACCATCAATCTCATAACCAGTACAGATAGAAATCTCATCAAGTTCATCTAAAACATCTAACTTTGTCATAGCAAGTGAAGTAAAACCATTTATTAATGTTGAGTACTTCATCTGGAACAGATCCAGCCAACCACATCTCCTTGGCCTCCCGGTACTTGCCCCATATTCCCCACCTTTCTCTCTAATATAATTCCCCTTTTCTCCTTCAATCTCAGTTGGAAAAGGTCCACCACCAACCCTTGTAGTATAAGATTTAAAAATCCCAAGAATTCCACTTATTTTTAATGGTGAAATACCTGCTCCCGAAGAAACTCCCGACACTGAGGAATTTGAAGATGTAACGTAGGGGTATGTGCCAAAATCCACATCAAGCATTGTCCCCTGTGCACCTTCAAATAAAATTTTCTTACCTTCAGACATATATTTTTCAATAAGTGAAGGAACATCACCAAGGTAATTTCTCACAAAAAAAGAAGATTCCAAAAATTCCCTGTCTAATTCTTTAAATTTCTCAGTTATTTTCTCACCATAAAGGGACTTTTTGTAGGTTTTAAAAAATTTAAGCTTTTCCACAAAAAATTTTTCATCAAATAAATCACCTGTTCTAAGTCCAATTCTCAAATATTTATCGGCATAAGTTGGACCAATACCTCTTTTTGTAGTGCCTATGGCAGATTTCCCTCTCAGATTTTCCTCTTCACTCTCAAAATCCCTGTGATATGGATGAATTAAATGAGCCCTTTTACTTATAAAAAGTCTTCCATCAACATTTATTCCACGCTTTTTAAGTCCTTCAATTTCTTTCTTAAGGGCTATGGGATCTATTACCATCCCATTCCCCATAAAGCACATTTTTCCTTTATGTAAAATACCTGAAGGGATTAAATGAAGGACAAATTTCTCACCATCCACTATTACTGTGTGCCCTGCATTATGTCCCCCTTGATATCTTACAACTACATCAAAGTTCTCAGACAAAAGGTCAACAACCTTCCCTTTACCTTCATCACCCCACTGGGCGCCAACTACAACAATATTTTTCATTGATTTCTCTCTTAGAAGTTATTTTCTATGTATTTTTCTGCAGCAACTGCAGCAACAGCTCCTTCTCCCACTGCAGTAGCAATCTGATACAAAAATTTTTCCCTCACGTCCCCAGCTGCAAATATCCCTTTTACACTTGTTTCCATTTTCTCATCCGTTATTATTCCACCATTTTCGCTCAATTTTAAGAAATTTGACAGAAAGGACGTATTTGGAATGCTTCCTATGAAAATAAACACTCCATCCACATCAAATAGATATTCTTCATCTGTTTTAAGATTTTTAAGTAAAATTTTTTCCACAAAATTCTCACCAACTATTTTAAGTGGAACATGGCTATACAAAAATTTTATTTTTTCATTATTAAAGGCTCTTTCCTGTAAATATTTTGCAGCCCTCAACTGGTCACGTCTATGAATAATTGTAACCTCAGAAGCATATTTAGTTAAAAAAATTGCTTCTTCAACCGCAGAATCACCACCACCCACAACTACAACTTTCTTATCTCTAAAAAACGCCCCATCACATGTTGCACAATAGGAGACACCTCTTCCGATCAATCTTATTTCACCATCTATGTTTAACCTTCTGGGCTGTCTCCCGGTGGCAATAACTATCGATTTGGCAGAAATTTCCCCATCAGCAGTTTTAACTTTAAATCCCTTTTCAAGGGAAAATATTTCTTTTACTTCCCCCATTTTTATCTCACACTGAAAATTCCTAACCTGTTCAACCATTTTATCCACAAGCTCATACCCAGCAATAGAAACATATCCGGGATAGTTTTCAACTTTTTCAGTTATCAAAACCTGTCCACCTGGCGTCTGCTTCTCTATTATCAGTGTCTTTAACCTCGCCCTTGAGGAGTAAACACCAGCAGAAAGCCCTGCTGGTCCTCCTCCAAGTATGAGTAAATCGTAGTTAAAATCCACCTCTACCCTCTTTAAAAACTAAAGATTTCTTTCAATAAAATCTTTAATCAAGTCTTTGGGAGCAGCCCCAACCATCGTATCTTTAACTCCCCCATCTTTGAAAATAATTACTGTAGGGATTCCCCTGATTCCATAATTATTGGCAATGTTAGGAGCATCATCAACATTTAGCTTTCCAACTTTTATTTTGCCATCAAACTCATCAGCCAACTGCTCAATAAAAGGTCCAATAATACGACATGGTGCACACCATGGAGCCCAAAAATCAACAAGAACAGGAATATCAGAATCTAAAACCTCTTTTTGAAAATTTTCTTCATCAAAATGTAAAAGATTTGCCATTTTTACCTCCATTAAAATTTAAACAAAAAATCATATTGAAATAGTTTAATTAAGTCAAGAAATAAATAGATTTATGACCAGAAAAGATGTTTCACATTATCTTACTTCTTACCTCAATTTTTTTATCACCATAAAAAAGTACCACAACAACTTCATCTCCAACGTTTACCGACCCAACACCTGAAGGGGTACCTGTAAAAATAACATCTTTATCGATTATATCAAAAAAAAGAGCTAAATAATTTAAAATATCGTTAATTTTAAATATTTTTTCAGTATATTTCCCCTCCTGTCTTGGAACACCGTTTACAAAAGTTTTTATCTCCAGGAATTTTAATTCCTCTTCTTTTAAACTAAGAAAATCTTTAGAAATTACAGTTGAGCCTTTAAAACATTTTGACAAAAACCAGGGCCTTCCATTTTTTATCTCTTCTCTTTGTATATCCCTCGCTGTATAGTCAATACCACATCCCACAAGATATTTATTCTTTCCTTGAGGTATAAACACCATTTCACCCTCATAATGCAGTTCATCAGTATGTACCGGATATTTTACATTTCCACTTTTAGAAATTGTTGAAAGGGGCTTGGTAAATATTAAGGGTTTTTTAGGTATTTCATTGTTCAATTCTTCAGCATGTTTAACATAGTTTCTTCCAACAAAATAGAGGTTTCTTACGTCATTTATATCCATAGATCATCCCTTCATAAAAGTGTATAAATAAAATATATATGCAAAAAAAGCTACATTAAACAAAATCCCAACTATTTTTGGAAATTCTCTCTTTCTATTAATTAATGTCAGAACTGAAAGTATAAGGCTGACACCTAATAAAAAATATAAATTTTGATATGCAAGACTGTCACCAAAAGAAAAGGGCTTCACAATTGCAGTTATACCTATGGCAAACCCTATATTAAAGATATTACTTCCAACTACAT
>JALULU010000053.1:0-1543 GCA_027040585.1 Acidobacteriota bacterium
CTTTTAAAAGTTTCATCAGTTATCCTGATTTTTTCTATTCTCGAAAGTGAGTAAGTTCTAAAACTTTTTAACTCGTGATTATATCCTATTAAATACCAGTCCCCTTTATATCCAATTAGATGATAAGGGTCAATTTTGCATTCTATTGATTTCTGACTAAATATCAGATTATATTTAAAAACAACTGTATACATACTCCTTAAAGCACTGGTAATTTTTTCCCAGACATTTTGGTTAATCGTAGTTGTTTCGGGGGCAACTACCGTTATATTTGAGTCTATCCAGTCAGGATTAATAGTTACCTTCTCTGTGATAGAAGACTTTAATTCTTGATAAACTTTTAAGAGGCTTTGGTATAGCGGTGTATTTTTATACTGCTCAACAATTTTTGAGGCTACATAGATTGCAAAGAGGTCTCCTTCTCTTACGATTATAGCAGGCAGTTTATATGACTTTTCAGTATAATAGTATCCCTTTTTAGATTTATTATAAGCTATTGGTGCATCTTTCATGTATTTGAGATATTCAATATCCCGCAAAATAGTCTTTCTTGAAACTTCCAATTTCTCAGCTATTGTCCTACTACTTGGATAATTTCCTTCTCTTATCATCTTATCAATGGCCATCCATCTATATTCCTGTGGTTTTGTTCCCATTTTTTACTCCTATTTCAAAAAAAATTAACCATGGACATTATTTGTCCTATGTGCATAACTATAATGAAAAGTGAACTTCATATCAAGAAAAAAGGGAGGTATAAAATGATGGAAAAACTTATTTTACATTCTAAAAAAATAATAAAGAAAAGTAAAAATAATGTTTATTTTGAAAGCATCCCATTTTATGAACTATCCCGTTATTTTACATACAATTTAGTTAAGAATATGAGAAATTTTGATAAGGAGATACTATCAATTGCTATTAAACAACTGAGTGTTGAACAAAAAATTGATCTGGTAAATTATGTAAAATCCTTTCATCCCTTATCTGAAACTTTTGGAGATGATTCACTTGAAAATGAGTATGAGATAGATGCTTTATTGGATGATGTAAGAAAAAAGGGTTTTAAGACACTCTTTTATAAAATTAAGAGAAGACTAATGGAAAATCTTTCTCATGATATAAAGGAGATATTTGGTAAAGTGATTTTAACACCAGAACTTGAGGAATTAAAAAGGATTTTTAAACTCTCTTATAATGAAATTAAAGTTATCCTTTTCATATTTTTACTTGAGGAAAATGAAGTCTTTGAAGAATCTTTGATGTCCTCCAATTTTAAAAGAGTTCTTAGATTGATGTGCCTTGGAACAGAAATTAGCATGAGTGAAATTAAATCAATTTTATCAAGGGGATCAAGGATTGTTAAATCCGGGATAATTGACACCTCTTCCAATATAGATATCAGTTTTTCATTGAATGAAAATTTGAAGTATTTTTTGCTTGGCTTCGATAACAAGGGACTGTTTGGCAATTTATATAAAATTTACGAGGAAGCTCTTTTTGACGTTAATGATTTTAATATAAGTAAATTAGACCTTGAAAT
>JALULU010000053.1:1553-15650 GCA_027040585.1 Acidobacteriota bacterium
TTATACAAGATGCAATATACTTTTTTATGGGGAACCTGGGACAGGTAAGACTGAACTCTCAAAATCAATAGTAAATTACTGTGGGAAAAGGGCTATCTTTCCAATTCACAACGATAAGGAAAATAGAAGCAATATAATGCTTGCTTTAGAAGCTGCTAAGGGATTTGCTTCTAATAATGATGTAATTGTCGTCGATGAAGCTGATTATCTGCTTTCTTCAGGATTTAGCAATTATTTTGAATTTTTAGGGTCTGATTTTCAAATACAAAATAAAGCATGGATAAATGAATTTCTTGACAGTTCTGATAAACAAATTATTTGGATAGTAAACCATATAGACCATATTGATAAATCAACAGCGAGAAGATTTGTCTATAGCTTAGAATTTAAAACCTTTACAAAAAAGGAGCGTGAAAGGGCATGGGAAATAGCGCTTGAAAATAATAATTTTAAAAAAATGCTTTCAAAAAAGGAAATAGAAAGGTTTTCAGAAAAATATCCAATAAATATGGGAACAATTTCCTTTTCCTTAAATATTTTAAATTCAATAAAGAAAAGTAAAACCATACCCCATAAAAAATTTTTACAATACCTTGAAAGGTTATTGGCAAGTCAGACCTGCCTAATAGTTGGATAAAATAGAGTACATAAAGAGAAAATTAAAAGTTTTAAATATGATTTATCAGTGCTAAATACAGATGTTGATTTAAAAAGATTGATAAAAGATTTGAAAAATTTTATCAGATATAAGCAAAATCACAAGAACTCTAAAATTCCTGGGATTAACCTGCTATTTTATGGAATACCCGGTACAGGTAAAACAGAATTTGCAAAGTATTTATCTAAAAAACTAAATAAAGAGATATTCATTTATGGGGCTTCAGATCTGATGGATATGTATGTTGGGGGAACAGAAAAAAATATAAATATGGCATTTAAAAAAGCTGAATCAGAGGATGGAATACTTTTGATTGATGAGGCGGATTCCTTTTTTACAGAAAGACGCAACGCTATAAGATCGTGGGAAGTTTCAATGACAAATGAGTTTTTAACACAACTTGAAAACCATAGCACAATATTTATTGCATGTACCAATATTTTAGAAAGTCTGGACAATGCATCTATTAGAAGATTTCACTGGAAGATTAAATTTTATCCATTAACAAATGAAGGGAAAATTAGAATTTATAAGATGTATTTTAAATTAGATGGGAATAGGTTCTCTGAGAAAGATAGAAGGAGGCTTTTAAAAATAGATCCAATTACTGCCGGAGATATAAGGGCAGTCTGGCAGAGATTGATGTATGTGGGGGGTAGTAACATTGATCATAATAGAATAATAGATGAAATTGAAAGGGAGGTTAAAATAAAAATGATGAAGACACCAAAGAGAATTGGGTTAATTTAGAAGAGATGAAAAATTATTGGAATTTAAGTAAATTTTTGAAATAATTTTTAAAAAAGATGAAAGGAGGAATTGGGAAATGAATAATCTTTTTAATGATGTCATGGAAATTAACAGAAGACTATTTGATAACATCTGGAATTTAGCTGGTACATCCCTAAATAGCATTAAAGGGTTATCACCAAGGTTAATTATTCCCAGAAAAAGAGATGACTCAGACAGAATAAGTGAACAGGAAGCGAGATTTTTGTATGTATCTTTGCTAAATACCACAAACTATTTTTACTCGGTTGAAACACCAACAGAAAAAACGTATCAACAAACGGGCGATAAGCCTATTAGTGCTGCTTCTGATTTAAGTTTATACATAAATGAATATAATACATTAAAAAAGGTTTTAAATATTGAGTTTAAGGCACATAATCCATCTAAGGAGCATATAGAAAAAGATATAGAAAAATTGATAAAAGAAGATGTCCCGGGATGTTGGATTCATTTATTTAAAAATGTAGATTCAAAGACAATGAAAAAATTATTAGAAGAAAAAATAGAAGAATCTGTTAAGAAATTTAAAAACGACGTTCAAGGTGAAAAACAAATTTTATTTTCAATTTGCATTATGAATAAGAAAATAGGTTTACAGAAGCTTTTAAATGTAAAAGAAGATAATATAGAAAAATTCTTTAAATTTGATTATTCTATTAAAGACGGTAAATTAGTGATTGACGATGAAAATGGGTGGATATTATATAGTCAGGGAAGAGAAGTGATTTAAAGTTATCATGAAAAAATTGGAATTTAAAATTTATTAATTTTATTTACTTGAAATATAAATCATTTTGCTTTTTTAAAAGTTCAGGAAGTTTTTGAAAGTATCTATTTTGTGAAAGCTGTATTTTTTGCTATGTATGATTACTCCTATACCACTACACTTATAATCCAAGAAAAATTTCATCGAGGTCAAATTTTTTGAGGTCTGACCCCGTTAAGTGAATATTTTTTTAAATATTACTTAAATTTTACATTTTTTATAAAAAACAATTTACATATTTAGATTTATTTATATATAATAAAATGTTGGAAAAATTAAAAAAGGAGGTAGTTATGCCCTGGTTTACTGGGTATCCAAGGGAAAAAATAGATTGGTATCCAAGGGTTGACTATGAAAAATGTGTTAAGTGTGGTATGTGTATGAATTGTGGAAAAAAGGTATTTAAATGGAGTGAGAAGGGTCCCATTGTTGTTAGACCCTATGAGTGCGTTGTTGGGTGTACCACATGTGCAAATTTATGTCCTGGAAATGCCATAAATTTTCCAGATGTAAAACATCTACGTGAAATTTACAAAAGGGAAAAAATATGGGGAAAGGTAAAGAAGGTGCTTGAAAGTGAAGGGAAGTTAAAGGTTGAAAGATAGAGAATTTTAGGTTTAAGGGCTTTTATAATAAAGGAATTTATTTCAAATGGATTTGATATTGCAAAGGGTTTGTTATAACATTAGTAGATGATGAATATGAAAAAAACAAAAATCTGGTCTGAAATAGAAAATATTCAAGTCATTAATGGAGATTTTCTCGGTGTGAATATTTCTGAAAATAGTATTGATTTAATAGTAACATCTCCACCCTACAATGTGGGAATTCAATATAATAGCCATGACGATACCATGTCTTATGATGAATATTTAAAATGGAGCGAGAATTGGCTGAGGAAAGCATTACAGCTAATGAAACCTGATGGAAGAATGTGTTTAAATATTCCATTGGACAAGAACAAAGGTGGGCAGCAAAGTGTTTATGCTGATATAACAACAATAGCGAAAAAAATTGGTTGGAAATACCATTCTACGATAATTTGGAACGAGGGGAACATTTCACGAAGGACAGCTTGGGGAAGCTGGCTTTCTGCTTCAGCACCTTATGTTATAGCTCCGGTTGAAACAATAGTAATCCTGTATAAAGAAACATGGAAAAAAAATAAAAAGGGTGAATCAGACATAACAAAAAATGAGTTTTTAGAATGGACAAATGGCTTGTGGACTTTTTCCGGAGAGAGTAAAAAGAAAATAGGTCACCCAGCGCCATTTCCTTTAGAATTACCAAGAAGATGTATTAAACTTTTTAGTTATGTTGGCGATACAATTTTAGACCCATTTTTGGGTAGTGGTACTACTGCTATCGCTGCATATAAACTAAGGAGGAGATCTATTGGTGTTGATATAGATGAAAAATATTTTAATCTGGCAATAGAGAGAATTTCAAAGGAATGTAAAATATTAAAAGGTCTATTATGGAAATAAATGAAATATCCAAATTTTTAGAAAGAGAGAGAAAAGAGTATTTGAAGCAAAAGGTAGAGGAATATGAAAGTAGAGGATTTTCCAGACCAGAAGCAATAAACAAAGCCAATCAATCATGGATAGCCCGTATTGGAGGAAAAATTCAGGATGTTATTTTTATATTACTTGAAAAAGAGTTAAAAAACAGGAACTTGAAATTGACAACAGATAAGGTTCTTAAAGGGAAAAATTTGAATGCAGAATTGGATATGGTAAAAAGAAAACTTGTAATCAATTATGGAGAGTACTTATTTCTTCCAGATGCCGATATTGTGGTCTATAAAAATTGTCCAAAAAATGATGTTAAAATTGTGGCTATCGTGTCTGTTAAAAACTCATTCAGGGAACGAGGATTTGAAACAACTTATTGGAAGTTGAAACTTTTAGAATCCCCAATAACTTCAAGCATAAAGGTATTTTTAGCAACCCCGGATAAAGATAATGAAATATCTTTTAGAGATCCTAAAGGAAGACCTAAGAAAATGAGAATAATATTGGAATATGAGTTAGATGGACTTTATTTTTTAAAGGAAGATTTTGAAAGAACAAAGAAAGCAAAACACTTTCAAGAGATTGTAAGCGATATAATTAAACTTTCTAAAGAAGGATGTTAATCCGGTGTATGAGACTTTTGGTTATGTTTTAAAACTAATATGTGTTGGAAAAAATGTATATACTTTTCTTCCTATTAGACTAACAATTCCTTTTCATCAAGTTTGATTTAGGATAGCCTTAGAAAATAGTATTTGAACTCTGTAAAAAATAAGGTTATTTTATAATTTTATTCTTGTAAACAATTAAATTTAATTAATTATAAAATAGCTGGCAATTAGAATAGAATGCAGGGAGGGCTTATGGCACTTTTTTTTGACCATGAGAACCTAAAAATTCCGTTACCAGAAAGTTCTAATGGAAAAGAAGTGTTTTGTTTCTTCGGTTTGTGTGTGTACTGGTTACAAGTTTTTGAAAAGGGACTTGTAAACCTTCTTGTTGGACTTAAAGTTTATTATAGTTCTGAACAGTTTTCACAAAGTTTTCTTGACGAATTATATAAAAAAATAGAAAAGAAAACATTAGGTCAACTGCTTGCTGAAATTCGTCCTGAAGTTCGTCAGTATATAAAAATTTCTCCACAGTTGGAAAACTCTCTGGAAAATATCCTCAAGAAGAGAAATTATATAGTCCACTATTTCTTTGAGTTTCATGATGTTGACTTTATGTCTCATCGTGGTCGCACCGAAATGATTGAAGAACTCAGAGAAATTATTTATGATATTCAGAGTGCAGACAGAGAAGTGGAATCCATAACACAATCTCTTTGGAAAGATCTTGGCTTGACAACAGAAATGGTTCAAAAGGAGATAACAAAAATGTATGATGAGGCAAAACGAAAAGATTCTTTAAAGTAAAGTATATTCTATTTTAGCAAAAATTTGAGGTTTTGTAACAAATAAAATTTTTTAAAGATGAGTGGGTATTTCCCAACACTTTTAAGAAGATGTTTTTTCATTGGAATAGGTCGGCCTTTTCCAGGTCTGACCTACAGGTCTGACCCCAAAAGACCCCAAAAAATTATATATATCGATTTCTTTAGTAAAAATGTCTTTAAAGATCTTTTTTGTTGTGCTTTACAACTTTTCCTTCAACCATAAATATGACGTCCTCTGAAATATTGGTTGATAAATCAGCAATACGTTCCAGATTTCTGGAGATTCTTATGAGATGTATTGAGCGGTCTATAGTTGATGGATCTGAACTCATATATGTGATAAGTTCCCTTAATATCTGATCCTTTAGTCCATCAACTATGTCATCCCTTTCGCAAACTTCCTTTGCAAGTTTAGCGTCTCTGTTGATAAAAGAATTTAAAGCGTTTTGTAACATACTGGCGGTTTCCTCTGCCATTTTTGGGATATCAATTAACGGTTTTACAGGTGGGCGTTCAATTAGGTAAAGGGCGCTCTCTGAAATGTTTACAGAGAGATCTCCAATCCTTTCCAGATCGCTATTTATCTTATAGGCCATTAGAATAGTCCTTAAATTTACCGCTTCGGGTTGATAGAGAGCAATTGTGCTTATACAGAGTTGATCCAGTTCTATTTCTGAGCCATTTAGTTCAGGTTCATAAATGTTCATAACTTTATTTAATAAGTCCTTATTTCTATCAGTTAAACCTTTTATGGATTCTTTTAACATTGTTTCTGAAAGAGTTCCTTCCTCAATAAGTTTCTTTTTAATTTCATTAATTTTTTCATCTATCATTTTATTATTCTCCTTTCTCTAACCAAATTTTCCTGTTAAATACTCTTCAGTTTTTTTGTTTTTAGGTGTGGTAAAAATTTTTTCAGTTTTACCAAACTCAATTAATTCCCCTAAATATAGAAAAGCGGTATAATCAGAAGCCCTTGCCGCCTGAGATCTATTGTGGGTAACCAATACGAGAGTAACATTCTCTTTTAGTCTTACAATTAATTCCTCTATCATAGCCTGTGCTTTTGGGTCTAAAGCAGATGTTGGTTCATCTAATAGTAAAATTTCTGGATTCATAGCAAGACTTCTTGCAATACAAAGCCTTTGTTGTTGTCCACCTGATAAAAATGTTCCCTTTCTAAAGAGGGTATCTTTTACCTCTTCCCAGAGAAATGCCTTTTTTAGTGATTCTTCAACTATCTGGTCCATTTTTGCCTTTTTAATCTTTATACCATTTAAAATATAACCTGCAATAACATTTTCATAAATACTCATTGTTGGGAAGGGATTTGGTCTCTGAAACACCATTCCAATCCTTTTCCTCACATCTGAGGGAGGCATTTCAAATATGTTTTTGTCATCTAAATAGATTTCTCCTTTAAATATTGCTCCAGGTGTTATTTCATGCATCCTGTTTATACACCTTATTAAAGTTGATTTCCCACATCCCGATGGACCCATTATAGCAGTAACTTTATTCTTTTCTATATTTAAATTTATATCTTTTAAAATCCACTTATTCTGATAACCTGCATTTAAATTTCTTATTTTTAAAATTGTACTTTCCATCTCTTTATCACCTTCCTGACAATGATATTCAAAATAAAAATTAAAAGAATTAAAATAAAGGCAGCTCCCCATGCTATTTTATGCCATTCTGGATAAGGACTCATTGCATAGTTAAAAATGACAAGTGGAAGGGCGTCAACTGGTTTTGCTGGATTTAAATTTAAAAATGAATTTCCAAAAGCGGTAAATAAAAGTGGTGCAGTTTCCCCTATAATTCTCATTATACCAAGCAAAATTCCTGAGGCGATTCCACTTAATCCTGCTGGTAGGATAACTTTTAATATTGTTTTTGTATAGTTTGTACCAAGAGCAAATGAAGCTTCCCTTAATGAAAAGGGAATGAGATATAGGGCTTCCTGGGTGCTTTTTATTATTATGGGCAGCATCATTAATCCCAGTGCAACACCTCCAGAGAGTGCAGAGAATGATTTTAATGGCTTTACGATCCAGATATATGCAACTATCCCAATAACTATGGAGGGTACACCCTGTAAGACATCCACTAAAACTTTAAGTGTTTCGGTGAATTTGTTTTTGACCTCAGATAAAAATATGCCAACTGTTACCCCGAAGGGTATTGCAAGAATTGAGGCTATTATAACAAGAAAAATTGAACCAACAATTGCATTTAATATACCACCGCCCTTTTCACCCGGCGGTTTTGGAAGTTTTGTAAAAAAGTCTATATTTATTGCAGAAACTCCATTTTTAACAATAATAAACAATATGAGAAAAAGGGGTATCAATGTGATAATGGAAAAAAGGATTACAATTTTTTTGAAAAGAAAATCTTTAAATAATCTTTTATTCATTTTCATAACTACTTTTCCCCTTTAACTTTCATTTTATTTATGACAATTTCACCTATAAAATTTATAAAGATACTGAGTAAAAAGAGCCACAAACCTATCTGTATTAAACTACTTAGATGAATATCCTTTACAGCTTCTGTAAATTCATTTGCTATAACTGAGGCCATTGTATTTGATGGTGAAAAAATATTTTTTGGTAAAAAATTTGAATTTCCAATTACCATTGTAACTGCCATTGTTTCTCCAAAAGCTCTTCCAAATCCAAGTAAAACCCCTGCAAATATTCCTGAACGGCTATAGGGTATAATCACCTTTTTTATGACCTCCCAGTTAGTTGCACCCAGGGAATATCCCGCCTCTATTAAATCCTGTGGAACCATATTTATTACTTCCTTTGAGATTAAACTTATGTACGGGATTATCATTATTGATAAAATTAAGGATGCTGTTAGAATTCCTACACCGTATGGGAGAATGCCAAGTTTAATCTCAATTTTTCTCATAATGGGGACTAAAAAAAATAGTCCCCAAAATCCATAGATTACAGATGGGATTCCCGCAAGAAGCTCTGTGGCATAACTTAAGAACTTATTGAGGAATCCCTTTTTATAAAATACCCCGAGCAAAATTGCAAGTGATAGTGAAAATGGCAATGCTAAAAGGAGTGAGATAATTGATGTCAATAGTGTCCCAACAACAAATGGCAACAAACCAAACTGTTCGTTAACAGGATCCCATATTTTGTTTACTAAAAACTTTAATCCAAAAGTTTTAATTGAAAGGTAACTACCTTTAAAGAGGTAGATTAAGATCGAGAGAATAATCAGAGTAAAAAGTATTCCAGATACCCAAAGCACCATTTTGAAGAATCTATCTTTTCTCATTTTACCAATTTTTCCCCTCTGTAAGTAATTGATTTTATAATTTTTTCAGCCTTTTCTTGTGCCTTTTTAGATAAAGGTGCGTAGTGTAGTCCCTTTGCATATTTTTGACCTTCATGTGTCATCCACCATAGAAGTTTTACTAAAGCTTTAGCCTTTTTTCTGGATAATCCGCCATTTGCTAAATCCCTATAAACCAGTATCCAAGTAAATCCAGAAATTGGATAACCATAATCTGAATCTGTATCAGTTAGAGATACTCTCATATCATCAGGGAGTTCAGTGTTTGAAGCAAGGCTTACTGTTTTAATACTGGGTGTTATGAAGTTCCCCTTTTTATTTTTTATATCGCCATATGGCATATTGTTGCTTAATGCATAGATTAGTTCCACATAACCTATGGAACCTGGAATTTGTTTTATTAAACCTGCTACACCGGGATTACCTTTAGCACCCAATCCAGCAGGCCAGTTCACAGATTTTCCTCTTCCAACAACGTTTTTCCATGCCTTGCTTACCTTAGAGAGGTAATCGGTAAATATAAATGTTGTTCCACTTCCATCTGAGCGGTGTACCACTGCAATCTTTAAATCCGGGAGATTAATGCCTGGATTTACTTTCTTTATTTCCGGGTCATTCCAGTTAACTATTTTACCTAAAAATATATTTGAAATGAGGGAAGGGGTAAATTTTAATTTTGGATTTCCGGGAAGATTGTAAGTTAAAACAACTGCACCTGCTGTCATTGGAATGTGAACTATGGGGGATGTAAATTTTTTTAGTTCTTCATCACTTACAAAGGCATCAGATGCACCAAAATCAACAACTTTGGAAAGTAGTTGCCTAATTCCTCCACCTGACCCTATTGCCTGATAGTTAACTTTAATTCCAAATTGTTTATGATATTCATTAAACATTTTTGAGTAAAGTGGATATGGAAAAGTTGCCCCAGCCCCTATAAGCTCTAAATCACCTGCAAAAGATATCGTGGAAAGAAGAGAAAAACAAAAAAGCAAAACTAAAAAAGTTTTTATGAAGTTTTTCATTTTTATACCTCCATTTTAAAATTTAATATTCCAGTCAATTTGAAGTAGATGTCTTGTTGAGTTCTCAACTGTAATTCTCCTTAGGTAGTAATAATCAACAACAATATTTGTAAAATCGCTTACCCCATATTCAAATACAAACTCATGTCCTTTTATGTCGGTGTGTCCAGAATAGGCATCTGAATCGGGAAAAATATCGAGCCATGCATCTTTTTCAAGTCTTCTATACATGTATTTAAACTGCCAGTTTCCTTTAAATTTAACCTTTTTATCTCCAAATTTAAATCCACAAAGATATCCCTGATTGTTATTATCTGGATCGGGGTTGTAGATGTAATCTCCAAAAAGTGCCAGATAGGGGAGGGAGTTAAATGGATCTTTTAACCCCAGTTCAAAACCTGGCGAGATTGAGTCATAGTCATATTTTAGTACGCCATTTTCTAAGGTATTGTACTCACCGCTACTGTCAGCTCCATTAAAGAGAACTGAGCCCTTTACGTTGTTAAAGAAATATCCAGCAACGCCGATTTTTAAATTTGTATTTTCACTAAATTTAAGATTTACTCCTGGCTGGATTAAAAACATATAGGGATCATCTGTGCTATTTTTAATTTCATCGAGGATGAAAAATCCCCCATTTGTAAAAAATGCTCCCTTTTTAAAGGAGATTGAAATTCCTTCTGGATTTAAATCTGAATCCCATATCAAGTCAGATGGCCTAAAGAGAACTTTTTTTATGGGGTTTATTTTTCCAGCCTTAAAGGTTAAATATCTATTTATATTCCACTTACCGTATGCATAGTTAAGTCTTACATCAGGTGTTTCAAATCCATTTGTCATGGTCTGGTTTGTGGATCTTGCATCCGCTCCACCTGTTGCAATTCCTGCAAAAACTTTTAAACGACTATTTATTTTTGTCTCAAGCCCAAATCTAAATCTATACCTTCCTCTATTTCTCTCAACTAAGTTATCTCCATTTAAGTACTCATATCTAATTCTTAGATCACCTTTAAATTTTATTTTTCCAACCCAATTTGGCAATTCTTCTTTAACCAGATTTTTTATTTCCTCTTTATCTATTTTTTTAACTTCAACATTTTTATCTTCCTTTTCTTCACTCATCTCTTTCTTTGATTCTTTAAGCATAACCTCTGCCTCTTTTTTTGTTAAAATTCCCTTCTGGACGAGTTTATCTAAAATCCTTTCAGCAAGAGTTTTTCGTTTATTTGGGTAGGTGAAACCTGAGAGGATAAAAATAAGAAGTGTAAAAACGATAATAGATTTTTTCATAGATTTGCTCCTTTAAAATCTATCAGGTTAATAAATTTTTACATTTATTTAATCTCATTCAGAAATGGATTTATAGGGTGTTTTGTTTAAGGAAATATAAATTTTTTGTTAATTTTTAGTTAATTTTTTTTGAGGTCTCTTCCCATAAAATTTAAAGGAAGTGTAATTTTAAACTCTGTTCCTTTACCGGGGGTACTTTTTACCTCAATTTTTCCACCGTGGATACTGACAATGTGTTTTACAATGGAAAGCCCTAACCCGGTTCCCCCAAGTTTTTTTGAGCGGGATTTATCAACTACATAAAATCTTTCAAATATTCTATCAAGATGTTTTTTAGAAATACCGATTCCACTATCTTTTATTGAGATTATACAAACCTTTTCATTTTTTTTAAGTGAAACGGTAACTCCACCTTTTTCTGTATATTTAATTGCGTTGTCTATTAAATTTATAAACATTTGTTCAAGTTTGCATGAATCTCCCTTTATAAAAATTTTTTCTCTTTCATCTAAAGTCAACCTTAAATTTTTTTCATTTGCCTTTTGTCTTAGGATTTTAAAAACATTTTCAACAATTTCGTTTAAATTAACATCTTCAATTTTTTCCAAAAAACCTTTTTCTTCAAGTTCTGAAAGCATGAGGAGATCAGATACAATATTAATGACCCTCTCAGTGTTTTTTCTTATTATGTTTAAATAATAAATGTGATTTTTATCTTTAATTTCATCCTCAAGCACTTCTACATATCCCTTTATGGAAGTTAGTGGTGTTCTCAGTTCGTGAGATACATTGGAGACAAAGTCCTTTTTAATAATTTCAAGTTTTTTAAATCTTGTTATATCGTGAAAAAGAATTGTTATTTCCTCTTTTGAAGGAATGAAAACAAAACTTACAAGGAATATTTTCCCATCAATTTCAATTTCCTTTGAAAAGTTTTTTTTCTCTTTAAATACTTTTTTAATCAATTTATTTATTTTTGGAGTTATTAAAACTTCCCACCAAAATTTTCCATAAGGTTCAGATTTTACTATCTTTTTAAAACTTTCATTGTAAAGTATAACCTTTCCATTTTTATCAAGGACAAGCAACCCTTCCTCAAGTGAAGATATGATGGAATTCAACTCTTCCTGTTTTAATTTTAAGTCGCTAAAAAGTGTTTTTAGTTTTTCAGACATTTCATTAAAACTTTTTGAGAGTTCACCCAATTCATCCCTTCTGTTTAAAATTATTTTTTGAGAGAAATCTCCCTTTGCAATTTTTTTTGATATAGATACCAGATCTTTAATTGGGTTTGAGAGATTTTTTGAGAAAATGTATGCTCCAAAAAGTGATAGAAAAATTATAATTAATGTTATTAAAAATATTTTAATTTCTAAATTGTTGAGTAATTTGTTTATATCTTTTAAGAAAAGGCTTACTCTTAAAATTCCAAGTAGTTTTCCATTTGATTTTATGGGAGTAGCAATGTAAAGCATCTTTTTTTTCATTGTAGTACTATATCTTAGTGACCTACCAAAACCTTTTTTAAGTGCTTCAATGACTTCGGGGCGGCCTCCATGGTTTTCCATAAGATTGGGATTTTTTTTAGAATCTGCTAAAACTTTACCATTTGGAGCGATTATTGTGATTCTCGTATTAATATCTTTACCAATTTTTTTCACTTTTTTATCAAGTTTTTCATAATTTTTTTCCTCTATAGTGGGTATTAAATTTAATTTTAAGGAGTAGGACAACCTTTTTAAGTCATTTGAAAGTGACTTTATGTAGTATTGTTTTATTGTAAAAAAAGAGGAAATTAAGATTAAAATTGAAACTGTTAAAATAATAAGGCAAAAACTTGAGAAGATTTTGGAGAATATGGATTTTTTCATTCTTCTATTTTATAGCCCACACCTCTTATATTTTTTATAAATCCTCCCGCTTTTTTCAGTTTTTTTCTAAGATTTCTGATATGCACGTCTATTGTTCTATCAAGTACAAATTTTTCTTTGCCCCACAAAGCGTCTAAGAGCTGTTCCCTTGATAGTACCCACCCCTTTTTAGCTGCTAAAATTTTTAAAATATTAAATTCAGTTGGGGTTAAACTGACCTTTTTCCCTTCTACATAAACTTCAAATCTTTTTAAATCTATAATTAGAATTTCCCCAATTTTTAAAACTTCCTTTTCATCTATAAAAGTTTTTTTTCGTCTCAAAATTGCCTTAACCCTTGCCACCAATTCCTTTGGGGAAAAAGGCTTTGTGACATAATCGTCAGCACCCAATTCAAGACCTATTATTTTGTCTGTTTCATCAGCGCGTGCAGTTAACATTATGATGGGTATAGAGGAGTATTTTTTATCTGATCTAATGTATTTACATATTTCTATTCCGTCAATGTCTGGAAGCATAAGGTCTAAAATTATAAGATCGGGGATTTTTTTTGATAGGGATTTTAGAAAATCTTCTCCACTAAGAAATTTTTCAGTTTTAAATCCAGATTTGATTAAATTTATTGAAACAAGCTCTAAGATATCAGGTTCATCATCTACAATTGATATTAACTCATTCATTTTTCAAATTAATTAAAGTGAATTCAAAAGTGATTTTATAATTTAAATTTGTGAAAGTCAAAAGATATAGGGATTATTGTTGATATCTTTTCCCCCAGAACACAACAGTGAAAATTTATAAATATTGAACTAAAACTTGGATTTTATTATTTCAAAAAAGGAAATTTTAAATAGTGAGAGTAGAATAGTATAAAATATAGGAAAGTTAAATGGTTTTTTTATTTAATAATTTATTGAATGTTATCTTAAATCTTGTTAAAATAAAACATATGAGTTTTAAAGGTTATATATCAGGTATAGAGTTGACTGACGTTGTTCAGATAATTAATATGAAGGGGAATTCTTCATCTATTGAAATCCATGGACCTGATAATCAAAAGGGAATTATTTACATATTAAAGGGTAATATAATTTACGCTGATATTGATGGTAAAATTAAGGGTGATGAAGCTGCACTTAAAATTTTTTCATGGGAATCACCAACATTTAGAGAATTAAAATGGAGAAATCCACCAGAAAAGAATGTAACCATGGATACTCTCTTTATCATTATGGAAGCAGCAAGGTTAAAGGATGAGAAAAAAAATGGAAAAATTGAAACAAATTTATCACAGATTCAGGCAAACGATAAACTTATTCAATTTATAGCAGGGGCTAAAACACCCTCAGAAATGAGGAAACGGGTACTATTAATAATTATACATAATTTTCATGGCAATATTACAACGGCGGCTAT
>JALULU010000054.1 GCA_027040585.1 Acidobacteriota bacterium
CCCAAGCAATCTTGCTCTCATACCAAGGTCAGCATCATCACCATATGCAAAGAAAACAGGGTCAAATCCACCTGTTTTTTCAATCACTTCCCTATCAAAAATTGCCGCCGAACCGTCAGGCCAGATTGCTTCTTCAATATTATTAAACTTCTCACCATCTCTCTGCAAATGTCCCCGACCCCTATTTTGCCCATCTAAGTAGATTAAATGTCCTGCTTTGTCAATTAAAGATGGATTATCATACCTCAAAACTTTAACGGCAAACATATGGTAATTTTTATTATTTTTTAAAAAGCCATGTGCCCTTTCAAGAAAATCACTCTTTAAAAGGGCATCGTTATTTAAAAGGACAACGTAACTACCCTCTATATACTTGAAAGCAACATTGTTTCCTGCCGAATAACCAACATTTTTGTTAAGTAAAATTAATTTAAAATTTTCTCTTTCTCCAACATATTTTTGCAAAAAATCAGGTGAGCCATCAGAGGAACCATTGTCAACAACTATAACCTCAAAATCCCTAAAGGTCTGTTTTTCAAGGTATAAAAAACACTCTTTTAAAAGATTTAATCCGTTAAAATTTAAAATGACAATAGAAAAAAAATATTTACTCACCTTTTAATTCCATCAAAATCCTATTCATTACTTCTGTAAATTTCCCCTTTAAGAAAATATCACTGTGTCCATTTAAAGTAATGAGAGAAGGTTTTAAATTTATATCAATAAGTTTTGCACCACTTTCCTTAGCAACTATTGGAAGCATAGAAGCAGGTTGCACCTCAGCAGAAGTACCAATTATTAAAAACAGCTCACTTTTCCTTGCCAGTTCAAAAGATTTATTTAAAACATCTTCATCTATTCCTTCCCCAAAAAAGATAAAGTCAGGCTTAAGTGGATTACCACAATCACATTTTGGCACATCAAACTTAAAGGGGTTCTTTTCCTCTTTTGTGTATTTTTTCCCACATTTTAAACATTTAAGATGTGTTGTATTTCCATGAAACTCCAAAACACATTTTGAACCAGCCTTTTGGTGGAGATTATCTATATTTTGTGTGACAACACATTTTAGGTATCCCATTTTCTCTATTTCGGCAAGTGCTACATGTCCGCTATTTGGTTTTGCATCAGAATATGATGAATATAATTCTCTCACAAAATCCCATATCCTTTTTGGATCTTCATAAAAATTTGCAAGATATGCATATTTTGTTATGTCATATTTATTCCATATCCCATCGGAAGACCTAAAATCTGGCAGCCCAGATTCTACAGAGACCCCTGCACCTGTTAAAGCCACAGTAAAATTGCTTTGTTTAATAAGTCTTATAGCTTCCTTAAAATCTTCAATTACCATAATATTTCCTCCCTTTATTCCTAACTCCTTATTTTACCAAAAATTAGGAATTCCCCTTAACTTTTAACTTTTATTTTCAAACAACCTCTAAATATGTTGCAAATAAATAAAATAAAAAATATGGTATTGACCAGAAGGGTAATTTTCCCTGTGAATATCTTCTTAAACTTTCAATTTTTAGTTTATAGTATTTGAGATCAGACTTCTAACTATCAGTGCCTAAGTGGATTGTAGATGATTTCAAAGTTTTTCTTGCTTATTTTTTCAAAGCTGTTTGAATTCATTTTTTTAAAAAACTAAAAAATTTTAAAATTATTCTTTAACACCTTTCTTAACTTCCTCAAATTTCCCCATAATCTCATTAACCCTCTTTTTATTTTCAAGTAATGGAATAAGTTTGTCAAATTGCTTTTTAAAAAGAAAAAGCAAAATAAAGAGAAAAAACACATTTATTCCCAAAACAATGAAAATTAATTTCATCCAGGTTGTCCTCAATATTAAACTACATGATTGAAAAATAACATAACGATACAATACTACTACAACTAACATTATTAACTCCAAAATCAGGAAAGGCAAAAACTTCAGCACTTTATCAAAAAACAATACTTTTCTTTTAATATCAAAACTATTATATTCTTTATCTAAAAATTTTATGAGAACTTTTAGTTTAAAAAATATATTCCAATATTTAACAAAAAAATCTCCCCAAACAATGAAAAATAAAATGACAAGCACCCTCTCAATACTAACCAATTTGTAAATTTCATCAAATAAAATAAAACATATAGACCCCAAAAGTAATATCAAAAATATTTCAGCTTCTTTAATATTACTATATTTATTATCTCTTTCCCCATCTAAACTTGTTATAAAATAAAATATTTTTTTTAACTTTAATGAATAGGATTTAACAAAAACTAAAAATATCAACTCAAAAAAACACATTAAAAATAAACTAAAACATATTTCCACAACAAAGCTGATTTCTAATTTAGTTTTGAACAATTCTCCACATACACCAAAAACATCTAAAAAATGGCAAGCCATCAACATTCCCAAAAAAATAAAAAATAACAAATGGGAAATAAGAAAATCATCCACCCAAACTTCTTTTTTATACATTTTATTTAACTCCTTGAATTTAAGCATAGAGCAAACATTAATACACACAGTGGCAAATATTTTATTGGAATCTACAAGGATATCCTGGATGTTCTCCTGGTCTTTCCCAATATTAATCCAATATCATATCCCAATATTAAATTTAATTTTTATCTTTCACATTAACTTCGTTAAATGTTTTTATTAAATAAACATATCTTTCATCTTCTGCTAATATTTCATCAATTAATACGTTTATTCTATTATTCAAATACTTATATGTGATTAACAATCCTCCTGTAAAATACATTGTGTAAATTACATATATGTTTATGTAATTAGCAAAAGGATAAACAATGATGAGAAATAACCAGATATACAAAATTAACAATATTACTTTTATTTTTTGATTATAAATTTCACTATCAATAATATATTCTAATTTTTTCTGAGCATATATAATAATATCATTAATATATTCTATATTTTTTAAATAGGGTAAAAATATAAATATTGCAATCCAATAAAAGCCAGAGAAAAATTTATGGTGTTTGCTATAATACACAGTATCTAAATATATATTAATTATTATCAAAAATAATAGTATCGTTGACTCTATATCTAATAATCGATTTTTTTTAACATTTTTAACATAAGAAATAAGTAAATTAAATCTTTCTAAATATGGTTTTAATTTTATATAGGCAATAAATACGATAAAAGGAGGCAATATTAGATAGATCACAATATAAATATGCATAGCAATATTATTAAACTTTAAAGCCCCTAATATCTCAACTGGAAAAGTCAACAAATACAATAATAAAAAATCTGAAAATGAAGATTTAATATAATTACGTATTTCTTTGTATATTTTGTTCATTTTAATCATTTTAATTTATAAATGGTGGTGGTGATATACCTCTACCATGGGCACTAATATCTGGATAACAAATCTTTTCCAATATCTCCGAACATCCCCATCTACACCCATACCACCAGCCCGCAAAATTTCCTGCTTCAGGTAAATTTCTTCCTGTAAAATTTTTAAGTATACAACTAGCTGTCCCAACAATAAGACCTATTAATCCAGAAAATCTATATTCTTCTCTAAAATATGCTGCCCATCCTGAGCCTATCAGAGCTACACCAAATATATCAATATCACTTCCAACATTTCTTCTGTAATTATATAAATACATACATCTACTAACACAATCATTATACCATTTATCTCTATCTTTCTTACACTTACACCAATCAGGGATGCTATCCTCAGGAGCAGGTGGTGGCCATTTCCCATACATATCCGCTACATCTTCATCTTCTCCCCTTGAATCAAAATACCCCACCGGATTATCCTTTACATACAAATAATAATTCAACCCATTCCTTACCTCATCCTCCCTCAAATACCTCCCAATATCCGGTGCGTAGTATCTATTAAAGTTGTAATAAAACCCTGTTTCAGAGTCAAAGTACTGTCCTGGAAATCTCAAATTGTTTTCAATTTGATTTACCGTCTCGTTTACGTTTCCAAATGAAAAATAGTCTCCTTGCCAGACTGTGTTAAAGTTCTCATCAATCATTTTTTGTGGGGTGAACAGGTGATAGTTTATGTAAAAGTACTTGTTGCCTGAGCTGTCTTCCATCCACAAAGGATCAGTTGACCAGGGTCTGTCGGGATTGTAGATGTATTTCTTTATCAGGTTCATATTTTCATCGTATTCCGCAAGTAACCCCTCTTGACCGTAGAAATAAATCACCGTTTTTTCTAAATTCCCATTTGAGTAGATTTCCTTTTTCACCCTTTCTCCCAATGGATCGTAGGTGTATTTTGAAACTAAGTTGCCATTTATGGATACTTCTTCTATTCTCTCAAGGG
>JALULU010000055.1 GCA_027040585.1 Acidobacteriota bacterium
GAAATAGATATTTTTCTATTTTTACCATCGACATTTACTATAACTCCTTCTACAATATCTCCTACAGAGATAACATCTGAAGGGTGTTTTATTTTTTTCCATGAAAGTTCAGAGATAGGTATCAGTGCCCTAATCCCTTCTTCAAGACTTACAAAGGCACCAAATCTTTCAAGTTTAACAACTTTTCCAGTAATTTTTTGTCCTTCTTTATATTTTTCTTCAACATTGTTCCATGGATCTTCTTTTAAATCTTTTATACTAAGGCCAATCTTTTTTTTGTCTTTATCAAGTTCCACTACTTTTACATTTACTTTGTCTCCTACTCTAAATATAGAGGAAATATCATCCACCATATCCCAGGAAATGTTTGAAATGTGCACAAGTCCCTCATGTCCACCTATATCCACAAATAGTCCAAACTTGGCAATTTTTTTAATTTCCCCTTCAATGACATCTCCTACTTTTATGTTTTTCCAAAATTCCAATTCTTCTTTTTCTCTCTCTTCCTCTAAAATTACTCTCCTTGAAACCACAATATTTTTAGGACTAAACTTTTCTATTCTAAATTCCAGTTCCTCTCCAACATAATTTTCAAGTGAATCAACATATTTTAAATCCACCTGAGATGCAGGCATAAAAGCCTCAATACCATCAATATCTATTTTTAATCCACCTTTAACCACTTCTTTTACTATTCCCTTAACCTTATCCCCTTTTTTAAAGCTTTCCCTGAGTTGTTTCATCCTTTCTTTAACCACAGCATTTTTATGGGAAAGTTTAGGAGAAAAATCTGTTTTGCCAGAAGCCAAGACCTCAACAAGTATTTTGTCACCCTCATCATATTTTAAATTTCCCTCCCTATCCAGCAACTCTTCTTTAGGAACAATTCCTTCACAACGAGTTCCCACATCCACAAGAACATCTTCTCCTTGAACTTTTACAATTACACCCTCTACGATTTCTCCAGAATCCAGCCCTTCAACTTTTTTATTGTATTCATTTAGCATCTTCTCAAAATTATTTTCGTTTTTTTCAGAATTATCACTCATTCCACACCTCTAAAATATAAAAATTTTGAACTAATACTTTACAAAAAAAGAAATTCATTTACAAGTTTTTTATTGAAAATAAAAGGGCTTTTACTATAAAATTCAACTTTTCAAAAGAGTTTAGAGAAATGAAGTCTTTAATTTTACTAAAAGCAAAAAGCCCTGTTGTATACGAACTGGCTATATCACTGTTTATAATACTGTCCTTCTTTATATTATCAAAAATTGTAAACTTCATCCTTAATAAGTATATAACCAAGCTTGTTAAAAAAACAAAAACAGAATTAGATGATAAACTCTTAGAGGTTTCTCAAAGTCCCATTAGAAATATATTTTTAGTTGCTGGAATATATTTTGCAATAAGAAACCTTCAAAGATGCACTTCACTATTTGGACCAATTGTAAATTATTTTCACTATTTCAACACGGTTTTATTTCTAATTACAATTTTGATTGTACTTTTATATTCACTAAGAGTTACAGGAATTTTTACTCAATGGTTACTTGAGAGGGAAGAGGAAAAAGAAAGTAAAATAGTAAAGAAAGAGTTTGTTCCAATCATAAACAAAGTGGTTTCTGTCTTCATCTATCTATTTGCCATAGCAATAATATTAGAACACTTTCACAAAGATATTTCCTCAATAGTTGTCTCTCTTGGAATAGGTTCACTGGCAATTGGACTTGCTGCTCAGGACACCCTCGCAAATATGATATCTGGCATTTTTATTATGGTTGACAGACCATTTAGAATTGGAGATAGGGTCAAACTTGAAACTGGAGAAATTGGAGATGTTATTGATATAGGCCTTAGAAGTACCAAGATAGCTACCTTTGATCACACAGTTTTAATTGTTCCAAATGCAATGATGGCCAAAAGTAAATTGACAAATTATTGTTATCCTGATGAGAAAATTAATATAAAAGTCACAGTAGGCGTTGCCTATGGAACAGATTCTGAAAAAGCTAAAAAAATTATACTTAATCTGGTAAAAAGCACAGATGGAGTTCTTGATGATCCAGAGCCTTCAATATATTTCGTAAATATGGGTGATTTCTCAATAGACTTCTTAGTTGTTGCCTGGACAGATAGTTATAGAAATCAATTTGTTATAAAGTGCAAAATGTTAGAAAACATATATAATGGGCTAATGGAAGAGGGAATTGAAATACCTTTTCCAACCCAAACTTTGTATGTTAAAAAAGAAAACAATTAAAGGAGTATTTATTTATGGTATTAAACAGAAAAATTAAAGTGGGAGATGAAGTTGAATCAAAGTGTACAAAGTGTAAGAAGATTACATTTCACACTGTGGAATCAATGGATGGAGACAATATTTTAAAGGTTATTTGTAAAGTATGTGGTTCAAAGCATAAATATAGACCACCTAAAAAGGAAAAAGAAAAAAAGAAAACACTTTCTGAGAAAAGAATACTCAAAAAAGCTAAGGAAAATGAAGAAAAATGGTTGGAATTAATATCTGACATATCTGAAGAAGATGCTAAGCCCTATTTAATATCTGGAAGTTATGAAGTTGGTGATTTAATTGAACATCCTAAATTTGGAAAGGGTTATGTATCTGAAATTGTTGGAAACAAAATGGTAGTAACATTTAAAGATGGGGATAGAAAACTTATTTTTAATACTGAGAAAAAATAATATGGTGGAGCTAAGGGGATTTGAACCCCTGACCCCGTGACTGCCAGTCACGTGCTCTTCCAGCTGAGCTATAGCCCCAACAAAATGATAGTTTATTTTTTTATTATTTTTTGTCAAGTTAAAAATAAAGGCTAAGATATTATGGAAAAAACAATAACTGTTTTCGGAAGTTCTTCACCTACAAAAGATGAATACCTTTTGGCTTACAATATTGGAAAATTAATCGGAGAAAAAAAATTAAATATCTGTAATGGCGGATATTATGGAACGATGGAAGCCTCAGCTAAAGGATGTTTTGAAGAGGGTTCAAGAACTGTAGGAATTACAGTAGAGGAATTTGGTAATACAACACCAAATCCCTATATAATAGAAAACATAGTTGCAAAAACATTATTTAAAAGATTAGAGATATTGAGAGAAAAGGGAGATGCTTACATTGTTCTTCCAGGAAATACAGGTACACTTATTGAATTGTCATTAGTTTGGGAATACCATAACAAAGGAACTTCAGATAAATTAATCCTTGTTCACAATTTCTGGAAAGATGTAATCAATTCAATAGAACCAAAGAGAGAAATATCTTTCTCTATACCGGATAATTTCAAAGATTTTTATAACAAAGCAAAAAATTGCAAAATGTTTGTGGTGGATGACCTCTTAAAGGGAACAGATTTTTTGTGTTCTTTTTTAATGAAGAAGTAGGGGGGAATTGCACCCCCACTACTTTTTAGAAATATATTCCTCAACTATTTTTACAATTTCTTCACCAACTCTATCCTGTCCTTCTTTAGTAGATGCACCAATGTGTGGTGTACAAATACAGTTATCCATTTTAATAAATTCGTCATATTCAGGTGGTTCAGTTTCATACACATCAACTCCCGCAGCCCTAACTTTTCCACTTTTTAAAGCCTTCACAAGCGCCTTCTCATCAACAACACCACCTCGTGCGCAATGTATAATAATTACTCCATCACGCATTTTTTCAAATTCCTCATCTTTAAGTATTGCACCCACTTCTTTAATATAAGGGACATGCAAAGTAATTATATTGGAGTTTTTCAAAAGTTCTTCCATTTCAACCTGCATAACACCTTCCGGTAAATTTTCTTTTTTTATGACATCATATCCCAGCACCTTCATACCGAGGCATATAGCCCTTTTAGCCACTTCCATACCAATATTTCCAAGGCCAATTATCCCAAGAGTTTTACCATAAAGTTCTGTACCTTTAAATTTTTTCTTTTCCCATTTTCCACTCTTCATACTCCTATCTGCTTCACTTAACCTTCTTGAAAGAGTAAACATCATTCCAATGGCAAGTTCTGCAACTGAAATAGCGCTTGCAGAAGGTGTATTTCTAACAGTTATGCCATGTTCCTTTGCCACATCTAAATCTATGTTGTCAAGTCCAACACCACCCCTAATTATGAGTTTCAAATTTTTTGCCCTTTCAATAATATCTTTCTTGACTTTTGTGGCAGATCTTACAATTATCACCTCAAAATCCCCAATTACATCCATTAATTCTTCCTTACTCATACCCGTCTTTACCAAAACATCGCAGTTTAGATTTTTTAAACCATTTATAGCTTTTTCAGAAATTGGATCAGAAACTAATACTTTTACCATTT
>JALULU010000056.1 GCA_027040585.1 Acidobacteriota bacterium
AAGTATTGGATATGTGATCCTACTGAGGCTAAAAAAGATTTTGCTTTTAAATGTGAGTATGATGTAGAAAAGGCTTTTAGTGAAACTGTAGAGTGGTATAAAAATGAAAATCTCCTTTAAAAATTTTTCACCTGCAGATAAGTTAAATTTTTATTTTCTTATTTTTTTACAAATTTTGCTTTTAATTGGTAGTAAAAGGATAGAGAATTTTGTCCTACTTTTTTCCATTAATTTTTTATTTATTTTTTATTTGGTAATATTTTGTAATAGAGAAAGAAAATTAGATAAAAAATTTATTTTATTTTTACAACTCTGGTATCCAGTTATTTTTATTCCTGTAATTTTTACGGAATTTAGATATATAATTCCGGCAATTAGACCACACGACTTAGATTTTATTTTAATAAGACTTGACAACTTGATTTTTGGAAAACCCCCTTCTGTAATTCTTGAAAAATATTTAAATCCCTATTTTGTGGACCTACTTCAAATTTGCTATTCTTTTTTTTATTTTATCCCTCTAATTACTGGTATATATATTATTTCTAAAAGAAATTTTGAAGATTATGATTTTTTCTATTTCTACGTATGTTATGGTTTTTTCCTTTCCTATATTGGATACCTTTTTGTGCCAGCAATTGGTCCGAGGTTTACTTTAAAATCACTTTATTCAGTAAGCATTCAAGGTCATTTTATATACAATACTCTTGTGTCAATTCAAAATTCAGTCGAAAAAATTCATAGGGATTGCTTTCCTTCAGGGCATACAATGATGGTGCTCATGGTTTTACACTACAATTTCAAGAAATATAGAAATTTATTCTGGCTATTTGTTATCCCTTCAATATTTCTTTTACTTGCTACAGTTTTTTTAAGGTACCATTATTTTGTAGATCTTTTGGGTGGAGTTGTTTTTTACTTTTTCGTGATTTTTACTTCCAAAAGTGTATGGCACTTTTTTAAAAAGAATTTGTAAAAATTTCATTACACTGAATAATAATTTTAAAAGCCCAAAACCTTTTGTTTTACAAATACAAAAATAGTTCACAAATATTTAATATTTAGTTGACTTTTTTTTAATTTTAATAGATTATTAATGTTAAAAAATATTAAATTATTTATGGAGGGATAAATTATGTCCAAATTAAAAGAAAAATTAGCAAAAAAAATTGAAGAACATCGCCCAAGAACTACACGCCTTGTGAAGGAATATGGTGATACTGTTGTTGGAGATGTTAAGATTTCACAGGTAATTGGTGGAATGAGAGGTGTTAAGTGTTTAGTCACAGATATTTCCTATTTAGATCCTTATGAAGGAATAAGATTTAGAGGATATACAATTCCTGAAGTAATGAAGAAGCTGCCAAAACCTAAAGGTGCAGAGATGCCATATGTAGAAGGTCATCTTTACCTACTATTAACAGGTGATATACCTACAGAAGAAGATGTTAAGGAGATTATTGAAGAGTTTAAAAATAGAAAAAAAGTCCCACAGTATGTATACGATTTACTCAGGACAATGCCAAGGGATACACATCCTATGACAATGTTTTCTGCTGCAATACTTTCCATGCAGAGAGAGTCTGTTTTTGCAAAAGCTTATAATGATGGTACTGCAAACAAAATGAATTACTGGGAATTTATGTATGAAGATGTCTTGAATCTTCTTGCAAAACTTCCTTCAATTGGGGCATATATATACAGAATGAAATATAAAGGTGATACTCCAATTCCATCTGACCCAAATCTTGATTTTGGAGCTGATTTTGCACATATGATGGGAATTGATAAACCTTATGATGAAGTTATGAGGATGTATTTCATTTTGCATTCTGATCATGAGAGTGGAAATGTGTCAGCTCATACTACTCATTTAGTGGCTTCAGCACTTTCAGATGCTTACTATGCTCTTTCAGCTGGTATGAACGGTCTTGCTGGTCCACTTCATGGGCTTGCCAATCAGGAAGTTTTAAGATGGATACAAAATCTTATGAAATCAATGGGTGATAGAGTTCCAACTAAAGAGGAACTTGAAAAATATTGTTGGGATACATTAAACAGTGGACATGTAATTCCTGGGTATGGACATGCAGTTTTGAGAAAAACTGACCCAAGATATGCTGCTCAGAGAGAATTTGCACTTAAACATTTACCAGATGATCCACTATTTAAAACTGTAAGTTTACTTTACGAAGTTGTTCCTCCAATCCTTGAAAAACAGGGTAAGGCTAAAAATCCATGGCCAAATGTTGATGCTCATTCAGGTGTAATTCAGTGGTATTATGGAGTAAGAGAATATGATTTTTATACTGTAATGTTTGGTATTGGTAGAGCTCTTGGTGTTCTCAGTAATATAATATGGGATAGAGCTCTTGGTTATCCTATTGAAAGACCTAAATCACTAACCACAGACATGCTTGAAGAAGTTGCAGGAATTAAAAAATAATTTTCTTTGATTTTTTAAAGCGCCCTGAAATCCTCAGGGCGCTTTTTTTGTTTACTTTTTACACATCATAAAGTATAAAGTTTCTATGAGTTTTTGTTCTTTTAGTTATCTAACCCTTTTAATTTTTGTTGTTCCACTTTACTACCTATTGCCTCAAAAATTGAGGATTTTTCTCATTATAATTGCAAGTTATTATTTTTACTGTGCATGGAAACCTGTCTATGGGATTTTGATTTTATTTTCTTCTCTACTTGACTATTTTGCTGCCATTGGGATTGACAGGACAAATTCTACAAAAGTAAAAAAAACTTTTTTAATGATGTCTATATTTGGTAATCTTGGAATCTTATTTTATTTTAAGTATACAAATTTTGCCATAGATGTATTTAATTCGCTTTTAGGGGTACTTGGAAGGAAACCAATGAATTTATCACTTCACATCCTTTTACCTATAGGGGTTTCCTTTTATACATTTCAAACCCTTGGTTATACGATAGATGTCTATCGCGGTAGGATAAAACCATGTAAAAATATCTGGACAATGCTCGCTTTTGTCTCATTTTTTCCTCAACTTGTTGCAGGTCCAATAGAGAAGGCAGAAGATCTTATGCCACAACTTGAGACCAAACACAGATTTTCTTTTAAGAATATAAATGATGGAATTTTAAGAATTTTATGGGGACTATTTAAAAAGATGGTGATTTCAGATAGGCTCTATATTATGGCATATCCAGTGATTGCTCTAAAGGGAAATCTACCTCCTGAAAAACTGCTGGTCTTTGCATTTTTCTTCTCAATTATCATATATGCTGATTTTTCTGCCTACACAGATATTGCAATTGGTTCTGCAAAACTTTTAGGCATAAACCTCACGGAGAATTTTAATTTTCCATATTTAAAGGCAAATATCTCTGATTTCTGGAATAGCTGGCATATTACCCTTACAAGGTGGGTAAAAGACTATATATTTTTCCCACTTGGTGGGGTGAGCAAAAATTTAAAGAAAACTGGTTTTAACCTGTTTTTTGTCATGTTTTTAATAGGACTTTGGCATGGAGCAAATTATAATTTTGTTTTATGGGGAATTCTTCAAGGGGTTGCACTTATTATTTACTTTTTCTGGAAGATTAAATTTTTCAGAAAGCTTAAAAAGAAAAGGTTTTTTAAGGGGATTTTGTGGAAAGCATTTAGTTATTTGCTAACACAGTTAACGTGGATTTCAATTGGTGTGTTGTTTTTTGCAAAAGATATGGTGTTGGTGAAAAATTTCTGGAAGAATTTGTTTACCGGAAAATGGGGTAAAATAAACTCACCACTTTTTTCATATGGATTGTTATTTGTCTTTTTATGCTATTTTGTACACTTTTTACATGGTAAAATAGTTGAAAAGGAACTTTTAAAGGACTTTCCGATTTATCTTAAGCCATTTGCTATGATACTTCTCACTTATGTTGTCATTATTTTTTCTGTTTCTCCAACCCAATTTATATATTATCAATTTTAATGAAAGAATTTTATTTAAAAAAGTAAATCCACATCACAAATGCAATTATTAAATATATTATTATTGGCCATAATAGATCATTATTTCTAAATTCTTCTTCCACAATTTCCTCCTTTTTTTTGTTAGAATGCACTTCTTCGAGTTCCTCAATGTGTTCAAGCTTTTTTGTTTTATTTGAAATGGGTGCTGTTTCATCCTGTCTCATATCATTTAATACTTTGTTAACCTTAATTATTTCAACAGTTATATTATCTCTCCCTCCCCTGCTATTTGCTATATCAATAAGTTTCTCACTTGCTTTGTTAATATCTTCTTTTTGAACTATTTTCTTTATTTCTTCATCGTTTAAATATATTGTAAGACCATCTGAACATAAAAATATTACATCTCCTTCTTCTAATTTAATTGGTGGGTCTAATATGTCCACTTCAACCTCTTCATGTATTCCAAGTGAACGGGTGAGGATATGGCTATCAGGGTGGGTTTTAGCCTCATTCTTAGAAAGAATACCACTATTTACCATTTCTTCTACAAGTGTGTGGTCAGTTGATATTTGCTTTATAATATTTTCTCTTATTATATATGCTCTACTGTCGCCCACATGGGCAAGGTAGAGGTAAGGCTGCCTTATCACAACTGTGGTGCAGGTTGTCCCCATCCTTTCTAACGCTTCATCGCTATTACCTTTTTCAAAAATCTTTCTATTGGCTATTTCAATGGCTGATACAAGTGCTGTGTAAATATCTTCGTGCTCACTTTTGTAGTACTCTTCACCGACTATTTTAACGGCCATATTGCTGGCAACCCTTCCACCTTTGTGGCCACCAAGTCCATCTGCTACTATAAAGAGTCTTCCTTTTTTTAAAAACTCTTCTTCTGTTTTAGGTTCAAAGAAACCATAACTATCCTGGTTATCTTTGCGTTGCATTCCAATGTGTGTCTTTCCAGCAATTAGAATATCTTCCTTATCATTCATAATAACAACTCCCTAAAATCTCTCTATATAATTTACCATAAAAAAAATAAAATGTCATTTTCTAATCGTAACTTTTAAGAAGAGATATTATTTTTTGTCTTTTTTCCCTAACAAGTTTAAGATATTCAGGAATGATTTCATCTACATTTCCAACTTTTTTTACTTTTCCAGTGTCCAGCCATAGTACCTTATCACAAAGAGCTTCAACAAAATTTAGGTTATGCGAAATTAATATAATTGTTATACCTTTACTTTTCAATTCCTTTATTTTGTTAATACATTTTATTTTGAAATCTTCATCCCCTACAGCAAAAACTTCATCTATTATTAGTATTTCAGGATTTACAGAAATAGAGATAGAAAAACCAAGTCTTGCTACCATTCCTGAGGAATAGTATTTTACAGGTATATTAATAAATTCTTCTAAATTAGAGAATGAAATAATTTCAGGTAAAATTTCTCTAATTCTTTTTTTACTATAGCCAAATAGTGAACAGAGAAGATAAATGTTTTCAAGTCCAGTGAGTTCACTTTGAAATCCAGCTGCAATGTCAGCTATAAAAAATATTGAGCCATTAACAACAACTTTTCCAGCTGTGGGTTTATAAATTCCCATTATAATTTTTGCAAGAGTACTTTTTCCGGAACCATTTCTTCCTATTATTCCAAAGACTTCTCCCCTTTTCACTTCAAAAGAAACATTTTTAAGTACATAATGTTCCTTGAAGAAACTTGGTTTTTTACCTACTCTGTTAAAAATTTCTATAAGAAAATTTTTAAGGGATAATCTGCCATATTTATAAAAGTAAAATTGTTTTGAAATATTTTCAACTTTTATCATGTTTTCCATTTTTAAATAATCTCTGCAAAGTATTTTTCTAATTTTTTAAACAATATGTATGAAACTATAAAAAACGAAAAAGAAATTATTGTCATTATAAATATTTCTTTAAAAGAAACGGATTTTCCAAGATATAAAACATTTCTATAGTTTTCTATAAAGGGGTTTAAAGGATTTAAATTATATAATTTCATATATTTTGCTGGAACGCTGTGTTTTCCATAAAATATGGGACACATAAAAAAGAGTAATTTTAACCCAATTTGAACTCCATAACTAAAATCAGGTATATATACACTTAGGGCGGATACCATCATAGAGATACTTAATACGAAAATATATGTAAGGGCTATTGATACAAATAGGGAAAAAAGATTGTAAAAAGAGTAATTTCTTCCAAATGAAATAAATATAATTATTCCCACTAAGGTCTCTAAAAAGAATTCTAACAGTCTTGAAGCTACAGAAGAAATGAGAAATATATCACTTCTTATTGCCATTTTCTTTATGATACTTTTATTTGAACCGATACAGTTCGTGGATGAATTTATTGAGGATGAAATAAATTGCCATATTAAAAGTCCAGAAAGGAGAAAGACCCAATAGTCTTTCATCTTTATTTTTACAATTTTTGCAAATACGAAATAATAAATTAGAAAAGTTGCAAGAGGGTTTAGTACCGTCCAGGTAAATCCGAGAAGGGATTTTTCATATCTAACTTTTAAATCCCTGAATGTCAGAGTAATAGCTGCTTCAATATATTGTAAATTCATTATAGGTATCCAAGATCCTTTAATTCACTTTCTATTTTATCATCTAAGAAGTTCTTTTTGCTAACATTGTTCATTTTTTCTGATCTCAAAAGGAATCCCTCTTTAAATTTTTCATTGAGTAGATTTCTTAAGTATTCTTTATCTTTTTCACTGAATTTTTCAGGTGCTTCCTTTTTATCTCCATAATTTTCTTTTAATATATAAAATTCTTCCTTTAAAATTTTTTGTTTTGGAAAATCCTTTAAGATGGATAATTGGTATAGTTTTATGTTTTTTCCATTATGATTAAAATTTAAAATATATTCTCCACTGTTTAAATTTAGTGGAATTTCAATTGATATTTTAAAAGAGGTTAAAATATATCCTATATATGGAATTTCAGTATAGTTTAAGCTATATGTAAAATTTTTACCAAAAACTTTACTTCCCATTTCATCCTCTAAAAATATTGAAAACTCAAAAGTTTCATTTATTGGGGAATAGATTTTTAAAATGACCTCTCCCTTTATTTCTTCTCCAGCTTTAAAAAGCTTATTATAAATATTTATACCTATTAAAATTAAATTTTTGTTTAAAACAAAATCTATTTCATCTTTAATACATATTTCTTCTATGAAAAAATATGCAAAGTTCCATTTCTTTTTTCTCAGTATTTTTGGAAACACAGCGCATTTTAATTTATATTTTCCATTGTTAAGGAAAGGGGGAATTTGAATGGGAATGGTTGTATCATAAACTGAGTGTTTTTCAGTTAAAATTCCTCCTTCTGGTTGAAATATAACTGGATAGTTAAAAATTTTTCCCCTATCTGGAAAGAATTTAAAGTGTAAATGTTTTAAGTTTTTAGAAAGGGCTTTCATCCTGACCCTGGATAGCACTATATCACCTCTTTTGTATATCTCTTTTTTATTCAGAACATTTCCGCTTGCGATATAACCTGCGTAGTAAAATAAAATTTTTTTAGTTATGTTTTTGATTGCCTTAAGGGCTTTATTGGTATCATTTGAGTTTAAAACTTCAATTTTTCCAAATATCTTTGCTCCTCCGATGAAAAATTCCTCAGCATCTTCGCTTTTATGTTTTATATTGAGATTGTAAGCTCCAAACTTTAGGTAATAATTTCCGGGCTTAACATTTGCCGGGATGCTAAAACTAAAGGAATCCTCTATTATCTCACCCTCTTTCCAATCTTTTATTCTTTTAAGGCCTCCTGATGGAAAATGTTTTTCAATAAAGGGAACTTGAAAGGTTTTTTCGTCTGTAAAAAGGATCATAAAAAAGATATTTTCAGAATCTATTTTCTGGTTACATTTAAAATAGAGTTTAACCCAGCCATATTCACCTCTATTAAATTTTTTCTTGTTTATCTTATATCCAAGCAATGTAAAAAGATTTTCAAAAGAAAAATTTATTGGGATAAAACTTTCTTCTCCAATGGGAGATAGTCTTTTGCCTTCAGGCTCTATGAATTGAATTAACTTTTTGTCTTTAAAGTTAATACTTCTTTCAACAATGTTAAAATACCTGCTTTCATGTTTTATGGAATAAGCCATATCAAAATGTTTATCTATTTTGCCACCGTTAATTAATGGGATTAAACTCTTTCCCTGTATTTTATTTTCTGGTGGACTTATTCCGATTAAATCTAAGATTGTGGGGAAAATATCAACGTGGTGGACATAATTATCAATTGCTATTGATTTTGTGCCTGGCACTTTAATAATTAGTGGGACCCTGATTAATTCTTCATATGGGGTTTTATTGTGTCCAAAGGCTATGATTCTTTCTCTGACAATGGAGTGATATTTTCTATCCCCCAAATATTCACCGTGATCTGATGTAAAAATGATAATTGAGTCCTTAAATTTTTCAAAGATTTCCCCTAAATGGTAGTCGAGATATTTAACCTCACCTTCATAGACTTTATTTAAAAATTCAATGTATTTTTTATCTAAATTTTCAAAATTTTTTTTGAAATATTTATATCCCAATGGAAATTCTAAGGATTCAAAAATCTTTTTGTATTCCTCTCTTACTTTAATCCTAAATTTAAATGGTGCATGGCAGTCCATATAATGTAGATAAATAAAAAATGGAGGATTTACTTCACTTAGATTTTCATTGAGAAGTTCATTTATCCTTTTTGCCTCAACCTTTTTTTCATAAATTCTTTTCTTAAATCCCCTTGTTATTTGAAAGAAATCCCTTAACCATGGGTTTGCAACAATACTTAAGGTATTGTATCCATTCTCAGCTAAAATTGAGGCAATTGTTTTAAAATTAGGACCTAAAACGTCTGTTGTAATCATTCCCTCTTCATCCCTTACAACTTCCTTTAAGAGATGTACATCAGGATAGTAGGAAGTAAATAAGGATCCCACAGCTGGGAATGTCCATGTGGAAGAGGAGTAGCATTTTGTAAAAATTATACCATCAGATGCAAATTTATCTATATTTGGAGTAAGTTCCCTTTTGTTTCCATAAATTCCCAATTTGTCCCATCTAAGGGCATCTGTTATAATCAATATTATATTTTTTTCTGCCATTTTTAAACCTGTATAGGATATGACTCTTTATAATAGAATATGAATAAATGAGTGGTCCCAATAAATTTCCCATTAGCTCATATAAAAAAAGTGTAGGAGGATAAAATTCATTAAAGAAAAGATTTTTAAGAAACTTAATTGAAAGTGATAAAATGTTCCACCGTAGAAAATAAAAAAGACCCTGTGGTTTCATTTCCTTTATAACCCACCTTGTATAAAATGCGCCGGAACTTATTCCATAGTTAAATAACATTTTTTTAAGTTTTTTGCATGAATCTCTGTGTAAGTGATATACCTTTACATATGGAGTGTAAACAATTTTCTTACCTGCTTTTAATATCCTGAAAAAAAGATCCACCTCTTCCCCTGCCCTTGCTGGTGTACCGGGAGAGAGCGCCACGTCAAATAGACCTATTTCATCAAAAACTTTTTTTCTTACAGCCATATTGGCGCCTGTCCCTATTTTAGCAGATTTAAATGGATTAAAGGGATAACTGTACTCTTCATAGAGAATCCCCCTTTTAAGTCCTCCCATTAAATACTCCTCGTGGTGACCTTCAAATAAATGTTCAGCTTTTGATTTTACCTCCTGTGGATAAACAAATCCTGTGACACAGGCTACATCCTCATCGTAGAAATTTTCAAGCATATTTTTTACCCAAATTTTTTCAACTGTTACATCGTCATCTGTGAAAAACAATATATCAGCACTTGAATTTAAAATCCCGGTGTTAAGTGCATAACTTTTTCCAGGTTTGTTCACCCTGATATAGTTTACCCCAAATTTTTCACATACTTTTTTAGTACCACAGCTTCTTGAAAAGCTGTCTATTACAGTTATTTTAAAATCTTTGATTCCTGTTAAGTCACATTCTTTAAGTGATTTTAAAAGTTTTTCTAAATCTTTTGATCTATCCCTTGTGGCTACAATTAATTCACAGGAAAAATTTAAAAATTTTTCATTTTTTATAGTTTTTTCAAATATTTTTTTTTCAAGTATGATTTCAACTATTTTTTGTAAAAATAGTTGATGATCAAAAAATAGTAATTCATTTTTTAAAAGATTGCTGTTTATATTTCCAAAAGATCGTATGGGTATGTAGGTTAAAGGATAACCATCTATTTCATAAAATACATTTTTAATTTCACCATCAGACTTTGTTTTTAGTTTTCCGTTAACTATATCGTAAAAAATAAGGGAATGTGGAATATCGTCTTTGTAGAATTTCTTTTTAGTTTTTTCCCTTACATATAGCAGAGAAAATATTAAAAGAGGAAATAAAATATTTAAATAAGTCAGCTTTAACCCCGATTCAAAAATTAAGGATTTTCTTTTAGAACCAATCGATTTTATAAAATTTAGAAGGAAACCAAAGTAAACCAATGCTAAATATTCCAGTCTTTTTATTTTAAAGAGACATTTTAAGGTGTTTTTTGTGAGGTTAAATGGATATGAGATAAAAAAAGGTGCCCTTTCACTGCTTGTAAAAGTAACATAACTTTTTGGGGAGAAATATCCATTACAACCATTCATAAATGAAAAAAATATTGAAAAAACAATGTTATCTAAGAATTTATCCCACTTTTTTGTTTTATGTCTTTTTTCAGGTATCAGGTGATAAAGAAATTCATTTTTTATTAAGAAGGCAAAATTTTTTGATATTACAAAGTCTTCTACAATCCTTGAGTGTACTATAATATCTTCCAGGGATACATTATATTTACCAAAATAAAAATCTTTTTTTATTTTGCCCCTTTCAAAAATTTTTGGTGTTAATAAACCCTTTAATTCATTTAAAAGAAAGGGAAAATAAAATGTGTAGTTTTTTTGATTTATAAAATTTTCCACCTCTTTATGGTTTAATTTTAATTGTGGAATAATTCCCTTTTTATTCCCTGCAAAAAAGTAATCATTATCTGGAGAGATTGTTAAGATAATTCTTGAAATTTCTAAGAGATCAAAGGTGCTTAGTTCAATGTAATGGATATTATTTCTTTCTTCTATTTTCTCATTTTTTCCAAGGTAAAAAACAAGGATTTTATCAAAGGTCTTTAGTAATTTTTTATCAATATTTTTTGTCCTATTTAGGGAAAAAAATATTAAATCTTTTTTCCTATTTTTTCTACTTTTTACATTTTTATCTAATTTTTTTAATATTATTTTTGCCATATCTCTTTTTGTTAAGTTGCCCTGAGGTGATTTAAATTCGTAAATTGATGTTTTTTGCCTGATGAAAGTATCTTTGTAATAGATATTTTTTACCTTGAAAAAATTTCCTTCATATTGTGGGATTGGGGTATCTGAGTAATATATATTTTTGTTAAAATCATCTGAAAAATAGTAGTGTATAAATTTCATAAAATGCTTTTTTATAAATTTAGTTCTTAGAAAAATCTTTCCAGGGACTTTTTTGTTAACTCTAACCAGTTCTTTTGCCAGAATAGTGTTCCTAAATGTATAGGTGATACTTACTTTACCCCTCTGATTTATTTTTTCAGGATTGGTCGATAAATTTTCCAGATCGAAGACTAAATTCTTGATAATTTTTGACACGATAAAATAGTATATAAAACATATTTGAAAGTCAAGTTTATATAGGATTTGAAATATTTACTTTTTTCAATTATAATTCATAACTATTTTTAGATGTTGGGGCTAAAATGGGTAAAAAATATGCTTTGATTTTCATATCAATTTTAATTTTAATATGTGGTTTTAGTTTTTCTCAAAAGAAAGAAATTAAATCTGGGGTAAAGGTAAAGGTTTTTTTCTCGACTGGGGCCCAAGAGAATGTAGCACCGGGAGTTGAAGTGAGACTTTACTCAACTAAGATGAAATTACTTTTTTCAGGTATTACTGAGGACAATGGAGAGTTTGTTTTTACAAATTTAAAAAAAGGTGAGTATATTTTAGAACCTGTGCTTGAAGGTTTCAAGGGTGAAAAAAAGAAAGTTGTTTTTAATGGTTCACCCATTTCCGTTACTTTACATCTATATCTTTCTGAGAGTGCGACTGTTACAGTTGAGGCTAACACTGCAAAAGAAGAGGCAGAAAAGCCTACTATGCCTCAAACTATTAAAGAAAAAGTTTTGAAAACCGCTCCCCTTGTAAATGAGAAATTTCAGGATGCTTTACCTCTATTACCGGGTGTTGTAAGGGGTCCAGATGGACTTTTAAGCTTGAATGGTGCAAGGGAAAGTCAAAGTGGACTCCTTGTAAATAGTGTTAATGTTACAGACCCAGTTACAGGTCAATATGCAATGGAGCTTCCCATTGAGGCTATTGAAAGCGTGAAGGTCTATTCAAGTCCATATCTGGCAGAGTTTGGAAAATTTACCGGTGCTGTTACTTCAATACAGACAAGACAGGGAACAAATAAGTGGAAGGTGCTTTTTACCAATTTTATTCCGAGACTCAGAAAGAGAAATGGTAGCATTATGGGTATTGAATCTGCCACTCCAAGGTTTGCCCTTGCAGGCCCAATAATAAAAGATAAATTGTGGATTTCTCAGAATTTAGAATACAGGTTTATCAGGACAAAAGTAACATCACTTCCTGAGCTTCACAATGAAACAGTTTTTGAGACATTTGACTCCTTTTCAAGATTTGACCTTGATATAAACAGTATGAATCAATTCTCAACAGTTTTTTCTTTATATCCTCAAAATATAAGGTATGTAAAATTAAATACCTTTAGACCCCAAGAGGCAGCTCCTAACTTTAAACAAAGGGGTTTTTTTCTCGCATTCAATGAAAAATCCATTATACATCTCAACTCTCTACTTGATACAACCTTTAGTATAAAAGATTATGATGCACATATATGGGGGAATTCCACAAAAACTCAGACCATAAGTCCGGAAGGGTGGCGTGGAGGCTTTTTTGACAAACAGGATAGATATAGTACCAGATATGAACTTGAACAAAATTTTACCTTTGAGCCTAAAAAATGGCATGGAATTCACAATCCCAAAATAGGGTATGTAGTTAGTCGCTCAACCTTTGACGGTAATGATCTAAATAAGGATGTTTTAATTTTAAGAGAGGATGGTTCAGTTTATCAAAGAATTGGATTTGTAGGCGATACTTATCTGTCAAAAGGTATAACTGAAATTACAGGATATGCAGAGGACAAGTGGCAAGTAAATTCAAGACTCTCAATAGATTATGGAGTTCGTTTTGACAGAGATACTGTTGCTTCTAAAAATAGATTTGCTCCCAGATTTGGATATTCAATACTACCCTTTAAGGATACAAAAACTGTAATCAGGGGTGGATTTGGTATATTTTTTGATAAAATACCTTTAAATGCTGCAGTTTTTCCTCAATATCAGAGGATGGTTATTACCACTTTCGATAGGAGTGGAAACATTGTAAGTGGTCCTATAGAGTATCAAAATGTACTTAATAATATAGAAAACCCATATTCTTACACATGGAATGTTCAGTTCGACAGGCAATTAACTAAAAATATTCTTTTTAGAATTGGTTATTTACAGAGAAATGAGAAAGATGATTTAATTTTAAATATGGTGAATTTAAATAACCAACCGACAATTTTATTGAATAATAATGGAAGTTCCTATTACAAAGAATTTTTACTTATGTTTAAATTTACATTTAAAAATGACAGCAATTTGATTTTTAGTTATACTAGATCTGAGGCATGGGGAAATTTAAATCAGTATGAATATTATTTAGGAAACTATCACAATCCTATTTTTAGTCCGGATGAATTCGGACCTCAAGATTTTGATGTTCCACACAGGGTATTAATAACCGGGACATTAAATCTTCCATTTAAATTGATATTTTCACCAGTTGTGGAAATAAGGAATGGATTTCCCTATTCGATTGTAAATGAAAAACAAGAATTTGTAAGTAAGAGAAATGAAGGTGGAAGATTTCCGAGATTTTTTGAGGTGGACATGCAAATTATGAGAAAAGTTCCCATAAAGTTTTTTGGAAAGGTCTATCACACAAGAATTGGAATAAAAATGTTTAATATAACTCATCACTTTAACCCAAGAGATATGCAAAATAATATTGACAGCCCATTTTTTGGAAATTACTATAACAGTATAGGTAGGATTTTTAGAGGAAAATTTGAAATAGATTTTTAAAATTTGTTGAAATTTTTGGAAAAAGATTATAACTTTATAACATAAGAGTTTTTGTGGAGGAAACAATGGAAAGGGAAAATTTAGATAGATTAAATGATAAAATTTTGAATGAGAAAACCCATCCCATTGAAAAGTTTTTAACTAATAAGAAGACTTTGTCCGCCATAAAATTTTTGACAAAGCAAAAAAAGGGAAAAGAAACGCTTTTTGAAAAAATAATGTTCTCCTATGGAAATGAAAATGCTTCTATGCTTGATAAAGTGAGGTTTCATCCAATACATGTAATTTTTGACTATTTTATTGACAAAAAAGATGTAAATAAAGAATTATTAAAATTTAAGTTATTTCATCACAAACCCACCTTGAGGGCACTTGTAAATGCTGCAATAAGTGTTAAAGAATATGGGCTTACAACACCCCAGAAATTTTTTATGCCACTTATGGTGGTCTGGAATTTTACTCAAGCATGTAATTTAAAGTGTAAACACTGCTATCAGAATGCATCAAGTAAGCCACTACCAGATGAAATGACATTAGAACAAAAGCTGAAGGTCATAGATGAAATGGGGGATGAATATGTTCCATTTATAGCCTTTGCCGGTGGAGAGCCCCTTATGGGAAGGAATTTCTGGGATATTTTAAAGAGATGTAAGGAAAGGGGAATCCATACCACTGTAGCCTCAAATGGAACTATAATCACTAAAGAAGTAGCTGCAAAACTTGTTGAGTATGGTGTGAAATATGTGGAAATAAGTATTGATTCTTCTGTACCAGAAAAACACGATGAGTTCAGGGGGATAAAAGGGGCGTGGAAAAGGGCGATGGAGGGAATTAGAAATGCTGCAGAAACCCCGGGATTAAGGGTCGGAATGGCAACATGTATTTCAAGATTAAACTATGATGAAGCGGAAGATATAATAAAACTTGCCATAGACTCTGGATGTTCTACCTTTGTTCATTTTAATTATATTCCTGTGGGTAGAGGTGTAGAAAGTAAAATAACAGATATAGGGCCTGAAGAGAGAGAAGAATTACTTAAACTTTTAAACAGATATTTACAGAGTGGTAAAATAAGCATAATGAGTACTGCACCTCAGCTTGCAAGAGCATGTTATATGTATGCTGAAATGGATGGAATGATGGCTGTGGGACATGCAGGTTCTGCTGCGGGCACAAAGACGAGAGTACTTGCAAAATATATAGGTGGCTGTGGTGCTGCAAGGTCTTATTGTGCTATAGAGCCGAATGGAGATGTAACTCCATGTGTTTATATCCCGCATAGGGTACTTGGAAATTTAAAAGAAAAAAGTTTAAAGGAAATCTGGCAGAATAATGT
>JALULU010000057.1 GCA_027040585.1 Acidobacteriota bacterium
CAGAACCTATAATCATTGAATTTTTTAAATTGTATCGTCTTGAAACAAAGTAAACAAAAATTGTGTATAGATCAAGCCCTAAAAGAAAAGGGAAAAACCTATGGAAAATAGATTGTAAAACAAATGTTGTAATAAAGATAAAAAATGTAGTTTTCCCCCTAATTTCCATATTTTTCTACACCTTTATTGGGAATAAGTACAAAAACATACTCCAATTTTGAAAAATCAACAATTGGAATAATGGTAATTTTTTGAAAAATTTCACCACTTCTTTTCACATCTGCCACCACTCCAACAGGTATACCTCTTGGATAAATCCTATCATCTCCACTTGTTATAAATATATCTCCCACATTAACTTTTTTACTATATGGTATATAATTTACATCTAAGACATTTCTACCAGTTCCATATGCAATTCCCCTTATATTTTTTTTATCAATAACAACAGAGATAGCAGTTCCACTATTGGTTATTAATTCCACCTCAGCAATTGATTTACTCCTATGAAAGACATATCCCACAAGACCATCATAAGATATAACCGGGAGCTCATCCCTTATTTCTTTAGCATCGTCACAAAATATAGTAATACTGGATGAAAAAATATCAAATTTTTTAGAAATGACCTCACACACAACACCAGAAAAATTGTCCTCAACTTTTAAATAAAGTAACCTCTTTAATACTTCATTCTCAGCCCTTATTCTTGAACAGAGGAATTTTTCAGCTTTATAGGTGAAAAGTTCCTTTTTTAATTTTTTATTTTCTAACACTAAATCTTTTTTAGATTTTAAAATTTGGCCAGCGTATTCAAAAGAATCCTTCACATTAAAAAAGAGGTGCATCATTGGAGAAGTAGCTTTAAAAAATAAAAATTTAAATACATTTTCCCCATTGTGATTTATCTGAAGACTTATTAGGAACAAATTTAATACAAGTAACACAATAAAGACAATGGGGGTTTTTGTACCTTTAAACATTTACCATTTTTAAATTGCCACTTTTTTAAGCAGACTAAAATTGCTTAGCATCTTGCCCGTACCAAAGGCAACAGAAAATAGAGGATTGTCAGCAATAAAAACTGGCAATTTTGTCTGTTCCATTAATTTCTTATCAAGTCCCCTTAAAAGGGCTCCTCCACCTGAAAGCACAATCCCTTTATCAACTATATCAGCTGAAAGTTCAGGTGGAATCTTTTCAAGTGCAGCCTTTACGGCATCCACAATTGTTGAAACACAATCTGAAAGCGCATCTCTTATTTCATTTGAACTTATTTTTAAATTTTTTGGAATTCCATCAATAAGATTTCTACCTTTAATTTCCATAGTCATTTCCTCCTCCAGAGGAAATGCTGAACCTATTTCTATTTTTATTTGCTCAGCTGTTCTTTCACCTATTAAAAGACTATACTTTTTCTTAATATATTGAATTATTGCTTCATCCATCTCGTTTCCAGCAACTTTAACAGTTCTACTATATACAATTCCAGCAAGTGAAATAACTGCAATATCTGTAGTCCCGCCACCAATATCTACTATCATATTTCCTGTGGGCTCTGTAATGGGCAAACCTGCTCCTATTGCGGCAGCCATAGCCTCTTCCACAAGATATACTTCACTTACTTTTGCTTTAAGTGCAGATTCCTTTACAGCCCTCTTTTCTACCTGTGTTATCTCGGATGGGACACCTATTATTACTCTGGGCCTCAAGAAGAAGCTCCTCTGGTGCGCCTTTCTTATAAAATACCTCAACATTTGCTCTGTGGTATCAAAATCTGCTATAACACCATCTTTCATTGGCCTTATGGCAACAATATTACCTGGAGTTCTTCCAAGCATTTCTTTGGCCTCTATACCAACGGCTTCCACTCTGTTATTTTTCTTATTAAGAGCTACAATGGATGGTTCTATTAAAACAACACCTTTACTTTTAACATATACAACAGTATTTGCCGTTCCAAGATCTATAGCAAGGTCATTTGAAATCATCGAAAAAATAGATTTTAATCCCATATTCACTCCTGATGAAATAAGTTATGTTTATTAGCAATCTTTATTTTATTTTTACCATCAAATTTTGCTTCATACATTGCTGTATCAGCCATCTTTATTAAATCTTCAGCCCTTGAAGAATGTTTAGGACAGGTGGCAATACCAATTGACACCGTCAATTTAATACTATAATCATCACCACCCTTAAAAACGTAATTTTCAACCTTATCCTTTATCCTTTTTGCAAGCACACTCGCTCCCTCTATTGATGTTTCAGGAAGTATTATTACAAATTCATCTCCCCCATAACGCACAATTGCATCTTTATCCCTGACCATAGATTTAAAAATCTCTCCAATCTCAACAAGTACTGCACTTCCAACAAGATGCCCTCTGGTATCATTTACACTCTTAAAATTGTCTATATCAATAAATAATACAGAAAGTGGGTTATTATATCTTAAACTCCTTGAGATTTCAAACCCTAAAAACTCCCTTAAATATCTGAAATTATATAAAGAGGTCAAATCATCGGTGATTGTCAATTTTTTAGCTCTTTCATAGTAAAGAAGTGTATCATAAATCAAGAAAAAAGGATTTCCAAGTATCCTCAAAGCCTGTATATCAAAGGGAGTAAAGGCATTCTTCTTATCCTTGTTTAATCCAACCAAAAGTCCACTGGTATGAGAAATACTTTTAAAAGGTAGTGCTATAATGTTTTTTATCTGATATGAAGACTTATCCTTAAGAAAATCTACCTTATAATCAAAATCTTTTTTAATAAACAGTTCACCCTTTTGAAAAATATCATTAAGTATAACCTCTTGAAATTCAAAATTCACAAAATCTTCATTTTTAAAATCGTCAAGAGATGCATAAATATTGTGCAGTTGCTGCTTTTCTGGAGAAAAAACATATACAAGAAATACATCTACATTTAGAATATTTCTTAATAAATCTCCATATTTTTTAAATATCTCTTCAATATTTTCATCTAAGTTAAGAATTTCAATAATCTTTTTATAAAAAGAGTAGATTTTTTCATTTTCCATTGGATTTAAAGATAGCTTCTTTTCAAGGCCTTCTATAATGGTTCCATATGTATCATATATATACTCAAGTAAACTTCCCGACAAAGGAAAATATAAATGCAGTCTAAATCCAAAATCTTTTGAAACCTTTTCTACCCTTTCATCAGGATTTATGGAATATGAAAAAATTTCAGCTCGAGGAAAAATTGTCTGCACCTCTTTTACAAACTGAAAGCTATCTGGATTTGAAATTGGATAGAAAATAATTTTACATTCAGGAAATTGCTTTAAAAGTGCTTCTTTTATATTTTTAATTGAAAAGAAAAAAAGATTCTCCCTTAAAGTAGTGTCCCCTATAAAGGGTTCTTTATCTTCATATAAAACACAGATACTTTTCTTGTAATACTCAGGTTTAATTACTTCATTATTCATCTTTAATAAATTTTTATTTCCTTATTTATTATTCTTGTGCTTCCTGTATAATCTGTAATTCTCATTTTTAAATTTAAAATTCTTTGACCATCCTTTAAAGTAATAAGATACTCAAAAGACCCATCATTATTTATTATTACATCATTACCATTTATCTTTAATTTATTATCTGGAGCCGTATTTCCATCCACCCTAACAATGTCACCCTCTATAATTATTTTATATTTAATTTTTATCGAACTGGGTGGATTTACTTTTTTAGGCTTTACTGAAAACATATATATTGAGGACGATTCTCCCTCTACTCCATCCTTACCAATTGGTTTTACCATCCAATAATAAGTACCAAATGAAAATCTCTTCACAACCAATTTTTCCTTATCTATTTTTCTACTAATTCCATTGGCAAAATCCTTTGTCCTTGCAATATAAAATATATACTTCACACTTTTTTCATCCCCTCTCCATTCAAAATGAATTTTAAGTTTTTCTGGCTTATTTGTTAAAAATAGCTGCTCATTTTCAGGGGAAATTAATTCAGGGGCGCCTGGATATGAAAATGTTTTCATCTCAGTATTTGTAGCTTCTATACCTTGATGTCCAAACAATTTTAAAGCTTTATTTGTAATTTTAGACTTAACTTCAGCAAGTCCTCTTTTAACCCTCAAACTCGTTTTCTTATGTTCTAAATCATATTTTGCAGAAGCCGATGTATTGGCGCCTATTTTTGCCACAATATTAGAGGTTTCAACCTTAGTTTTCGATTTTTTCTTTGATTCATTAGATGTGGTCAAATTTAATGCACCATTTGTAAGTTCAACACCTACTATCTTCTTACTGGTCGAAACTTCTTCGTAACTTTCAAG
>JALULU010000058.1 GCA_027040585.1 Acidobacteriota bacterium
TACTGCAAGAGTAATTATAGATTATTCGAAAAAAAATAAAAATTTTGTTCAGAACAATGATGAAACTGTGGATTTCAAAGATGACAAATCTAAGCATTTTGATGCAAAATTTGAATTAGAAAATATTTTGAAAATGGTTTCTGAAGAAGAGAGGATGTTGCTTTATATGCACTATATTGAAGGTGTGACATTTAAAGAAATTTCAGAGGTATCTGGTAAAAAATTAAGTACAGTAAAAATGAAAATTTATAGGGCAGTAGAAAAAATAAAAAGGAGGCTTAACATTGATTAAAAATCTATTGGGAGAAATTGAAAACAATATTTATATTAGCGAAGAATTTTTAGAAAAAGTTGATAAGGAAACTGTGATTAAAGGTGAGGTTGTAAAATTTGTAAATGATGTTTTATTGTTTTCATTTGTATTTTTCAATCTTGTTTATAAATCCGTTGAATCGGGTTCAAAAATAAAAAAAATTTCAGGAGGTAAAAATGGATAAGATTATGCATCAGGTAAAATTAACACAAGAGCTTGTTTTAAATTTGGTAGTTACGAGTGCTCAGAAATTAGGTCAATTTCTACCAAATCTTATTGGTGCAATAGTTGTTTTTCTTTTTGGGTTACTTATTGCATCAATTTCTAAAAAGATTTTTAAAAAAATATTTTCATTAATTGGTATCAATTATATTTCCGAAAAATCGGGAATTGATGCCCTACTTGAAAAGTTAGGATCTAAAAAGAAAACAGAAGATATTTTGGTTTCTTTAATTTACTTTTTTGTTGTGATGTTGTTCGTGATCGCAGCTACCGAGATTTTAGGAATAAAAATGTTAATACAGCTATTGAATAAATTTATTGCGTATATTCCTCAACTTTTTGGGGCTATTTTTATCTTTATCTTTTTATCCTTTATAGGAAAAGTTGTTTCTGCTTCGCTAAAAGGATTTCTTGAAAAATCACAAATAGTTTTTGCTTCTTTTATCAGCAAGTTTATAGAAATAATTATAGAAGTATTTGCTCTTGTGATTGCTATAAGACAAATGGGATTTGATGTTACAATTTTCACTGCAAACATAACCTTAATTTTGGGAATAGTTGTCGGTGCAATAGGATTGGCATTTGGCTTGGGAGCAAAAAATATTTTTCAAAAAATCGTTGCTGGTTTTTATTTGAGGAATTTTCTTCAAGTGGGAGATATTATAGAGTGGGATAGTTCTAAAGGTAAAATTAAAAAATTTGAAACAACTTCTTTAGTAATTGAAACTTCTGATGAAGTAATCATTATTCCCAATGATTTTGCAATTGAGGCAATATTAAAAAAGAACAAGATTTAAAGAAATCCCCTTCGTGATTAACGAAGGGATTCCTTTTTATATCCATTTAATTAGCATTTTATTTATGTAATATGTAAATCTAATTTTAAAACTTTTAAGTTCATTATTAGTTAAACTAACAAAAATTAATAGTAATACGAAATCTGCCTTGATACTTCAATTTTTAATGTAAATTAAGTCAATAAAATCAATCGATTTTTACTTTCACCCTGTAAAAGTAACGATTCTGTAAATTAATCAAAAATTATGTTAAATCATTATTTTATTTGTATAAGCAATCTTATGTTTTTAAATAAAAATCTGAAATTGAGATGAAATTTTATCGAGGTCTGACCCCAAAATTTTATCGAGGTCTGACCCCAAAGCTTTTTGAATTTTCTGTCGAGGTCTGTCCCCGATGATTTCTCTTGTCCCCGATGATTTCTCTATTTGTATATATTGGGAAAATGTGTAATAATATTTTAGTATATTTTCTCTTAAAGGGTGAAAAATGAATAAAGAAGAAGTGGTAAAAATTTTACAGGAAAATAGGGATAAAATAAAAAAATTTGGTGTAAAGAGAATAGGTATTTTTGGTTCAGCGGTCAGGGGTGAATTGAATGAAAGCAGTGACATAGATATTGTCATTGAGTTTGAAGAAGGTAGGGGAGGTTTCAGGGATTTTGGAGGTGTAGTTGAGTTTTTAGAAAACCTTTTTAAAAGGGATATTGACATTTTAACACCAGGGGGGATCGAAAGTATAAGAATCAAGTCTGTAAGGGAAAGGATAAAAAAAGAGGTAGAATATGTATAGGAGAGAGGATAAGGAATTTATTCTTGATATGTATTTAGCCTGTGAGAAAATTTTAGAATATACTAAAGGTTTATCTTTTGAAGGGTTTAAAAAAGATAGTAAGACATTTGACGCTGTTGTTAGGAATATTGAAATACTTGGGGAAGCGGTGAAAAATTTATCAAGTGAGCTTATTAAAAAGCATTCGAATGTTGAATGGAGTAAAATTGCAAAGACAAGGGATAAATTCATACATTTTTATTTTGGTATTGATACTGAAGTTATATGGAAGATAGTGGAATTGGATATACCTTTTTTATTTGAAAACTTGAAAGCTATCATAGAAAAAGAGGGTTGGAAAGAAGAACTTGAAACTTGAAAGTATCAAGTGTTTAATAAGTAAAGTAATATCCATTTCCCATTTCATCCAGGTCTGACCCTGAAGATTTTTTCCCATGATTTTATGCAAAATTTTAATCTAATTGTCGAGGTCAATCGTCGAGGTCTGTCCCCAATATTTTCCTTTGTATTATCCAATTCGCCAAACACTGCCTGACAAATTGAGTTGGTCTCATTAGGCAAATCGTTGAGGTCTGTCTCCGATGGTTTGTCCCTTTTATTGAGGTCTGCCCACAAAGATTTTATAGTCAATGTATAAAAAAGAAGCTTTTTTGTACATATTTTTAAAATGTGTTGAAAATAAGCAGAAAATTGTATATATTTGGAGAATAAGTATAAAAAAAATAAATAATGATGAGGTCTGTCCCCGAAAATTTTTTCCCAAATTTTTTCCCATGATTTTATGCAAAATTTTAATCTAATTGTCGAGGTCAATCGTCAAGGTCTGTCCCCAAAGCTTTTTGAGTTTTTTGTCGAGGTCTGACCCCACAGATTTTCATCTGAAAGATTTTGAAGAATAGAATTTGATAGATGGTTTTTTATATTGTAAAATGAAAAAGGCTATGTATAGAAAAAGACAAAAATTTTTGGATATGGGAAGAAAAGTTATATGGATTAATTTTTGTAATTTAAGAAGTGGGGAATTTTGTATTATGATGAAAGATATTTTAACTAAGGTTAATAATAACCAAATAGCTATTAATAGGTAAATTAGATTTAATTGGTTGTGAGGAAGACAGTTATTTTTTATCGGAATGTTTAATTTTATGTTAAGTAATCTTAAGGATAAATTTTATGCCAGAAATGTGGACAAAACATAAAGAGATTGAATTCTTTAGGCAAGCTTTAGATAATTTTGCAGAACCTGAGCAACTTTTTTATATTTCAGACAGTGGCAAGTATTATGCGTATTGGCCAAAATCATACAAAGGGAGGAAATATACTCTACAAAGCAGAAATACGTTGATTGGCAACTTTACAGAAAAATATTCAGTAGATTTATTGCAGAATTTTGCTCAAAAGCACAATTTATATGCTGTACAAGGAGTAATTTGTAAAGAAATTGGTTTAACTCCTCAATCTCCATCAGATGTTACAATCTGCAAAGTTAAGAGACGGGAACAAAAATCAGCAGATATTGTAGCTATTTTTGAAGTAAAAATGTCAATTGTATGGAATTGGGAATATAGAGATGGAAAACTAATTTGCATCGGTGATTATGAAACACATCAGGGAAACCCAGGACTTCTTCGTTCTGATTCAATGTTAAAGGCTATAGGGAAAAGCATCAATATAAGGGTTTCAGGATATAAGGCATCTAAGATTCCAATTATTATCCTGGGAAATACTCCAATAACAAAAAGTTACTTTAATAAAGTTGATCATCTTAAAAAAGCTGGGATAATGCAAGGTGTTTGGTCAATAAATCCAGAACCTTTGGACAATAATGGTAAAAGTATGAAGTCTACTAAACAAAAAGGATTTGTAAGGTTTGATTCTATTCAAGAATTATATAATAACTTAGATGAACTACTGAAAAATGAAGAAGAATTTTTCTCAAGTATGAAAAGTAGGAAAGAATTAGGTCAAATAATTGAAATTGCTAATAGAGAAAGTACTTGTGAACAAAAGGCTGAAAAATTTTTAAAATTAATAAGGAAATAAAAAATGGCATTTAAGCGTTCGGGTACTAAGACCAGTTCATTTGGAAGTCCAGGGAAAATTAATCACGATTCTACAAAATTTTATAATACTCGTCTTTATGAGGGCATAACTCCGGCTAAAAATGTAAAGTATATTGAAAATCCTA
>JALULU010000059.1 GCA_027040585.1 Acidobacteriota bacterium
GTGAAAATGGTAAATTCAGTTTCAGAAGGTCTTACTGCGATTACTACAGTTTAGCAAATATTCACTATAATGATGTTAGGTATAGGTATGCAAGGGGGTGTTTAGATAAAATTAACGGGAAAATCTCAATTTCAAATATAAAAAAGATTCTCAGAAGTCACTTTGAAAATTTCATTTATAAAAATCCTTTAAATGGCAAAAAGGTTTTGCTTTTTAATCCTTTGGTATCGCCACATTGTCAGAGACCTGGAAAAATTATAAAAAAACTTCCCACAAGAACAATATGTTATTGTAATACAGTTGGAAGCATGATAACCGAGATAAATAATAGAAATTTAAAGAGAAGTGTTATGTGGGTTTTGTTTTCAAAGCCCTGTCTAAATATCTATTTTCCAATTTTTCCAGTGATGGATTTAAATCTACCGGGAAATTTGACCACTGCGTCAAATAAATATTCAGATAAATCTTTCTGGTGGAACTGTGAAAAGCTTGTTAGGTTGCTTGATAACAATTTCAGGAAAAATTTGCTTTTAAGAAAAAAGATAATTAAAAAAAGGGAGGAGATTGAAAAATCATTTGAAAAAGAGGTAAACCTTGCTGTAAAATCTCCCAATTTTGAGGGTATATATAAAAATTTATTTTTAAAATGTTTTAAAATTACCAAAAATTATTTGAAAAATTTTACAAAAAAAGTAAAAGGAGATAAAAAAGCTCTTTACCCAATATGTACAAAAAGACCTTTGGAGAGTTGTGAAAAGAACTAAAAAGGGGCGTTTCTGTGAAAACATTTTACATTAAGACCTTTGGATGCCAGATGAATTTCCTTGACTCGGAAAAAATGGCAGGAATCCTTGAGTCAAGGGGCTTTTTGATGTCAAAGGATGAGAAAAAGTGTGATATTTTTATATTTAACACCTGTTCTGTAAGGGAAAAGGCTGAGGAAAAGCTCTTTAGTTACCTTGGAAGGTTAAAAAAAAGAAAAAGAGATAGAAATTTATTGATAGGTGTTTGTGGATGTGTGGCTCAGGTTGAAGGAAATAGGATTTTAAAGAGGGCTCCATATGTTGACTTTATTCTTGGAACAAGGAGTTTTCATAAAATCGGGGATGTGGTTGAGTATTTAATTGAAAACTATGGTGAAAAAATTATAGACATAGAAATGGATAGTTCCCCTTATCCACCTGAGGTAAAAGAGATAAAAAGAAATGAGTTATTCAGAGAATATGTACTTATTATGGAAGGGTGCAACAATTTTTGTTCTTACTGTATAGTACCATACACCAGGGGGAGGGAAAGAAGTAGGAGACTTATAAATATAGTTGATGAAGTAAAGAGATATGTAAATGTAGGTGCCATTGAGATAAATCTTTTGGGACAGAATGTAAATTCTTATAGAGATCCCGAAGGATATGATTTTCCAGATTTACTGAGTGAAGTTTCAAAAATAGAGGGGCTTAAAAGAATTAGATTTACAACCTCACATCCCAAGGATTTTAATGAAAAGCTCCTTTCTGTGATTCTTTCAAGAAAAAATATCTGTAAACACATTCACCTACCTCCACAATCTGGTTCAAATAGAGTTTTAAAACTTATGAACAGGAAATATACAAGGGAAGAGTATCTTGAAAAGATAAATATGATTAAAAAAAGCGGGATAGAGTTTGGTATATCGGGGGACTTTATTGTTGGATTTCCAACAGAGAGAGAAGATGATTTTAATGAAACAATGTCCCTTTTAGATAAGGTAAAATATAGCAGCATTTTTTCCTTTAAGTATTCCCCACGAAAGGGGACCTATGCTGAGAAAAATTTCAAAGATATGGACGAGGATATAAAACTAAAGAGATTAATGACTCTTCAAAATTTTCAGAAGGAAATACAGCTTAAATTAAATAGGGAAAAAGTTGGAAAAATTTATGAAGTTCTTGTGGAATCAATTTCAAAAAAGGGAGAAACACTTATGGGAAGGACAGAGCAAAACTATATTGTAAATTTTAAAGGGGATGAAAGTTTGATTGGAAAAATTGTCAGTGTAAAAATTACAGATTATTCAGCACAGACTTTGAAGGGGAAAATAATTTATTAATTTTTTTTGATCAATTTTTTTGTGCCTGGCACCAAAAAATTTTTCTATAAATTCTGCCTGGCACTTTATACTTTCTTTTGATTTTTTAAAATTCCTTTTGTAATATATTTATTACTTTTTGGAATTTTGTGCTTGGCACTTTATGGGGGTAAAATGAAAAAGTTCTTACTACTTTTTTTGCTTTCCATATTTTTAACTACCTTTTCATTTTGTGAAGAATATAAGTTTCTTGGATTTAAAATCTGGGGTGATTTAAAATTTAAGACACAGTATAAAAAAGTTGATGACAAGGATGGGAAGAAAAAATCTTCCACAAGGATTAGGATATATTTTTACAGAAATTTATATAAAAATTTTAATATTGGATTTGGCTTTTCTACTGGTAGAGGTTATCCCGGTTCATATGATATAGATGTAGATGATTTTTTTAAAAGTGATAGCTTGAGACTTAACAATCTATATCTTAGGTTTAAATCCAAAAATGTTGACATGTGGTTTGGAAAAGAAAAAGGTGTAAAATCAATAATGTGGAAATTTTCAGATTTACTCTGGGATCACGATCTTACTCCAGTTGGATTTGGTGGAAGTTTAAAATTACTAAACAAACATCTAATAAGCAGAAATGGGATTATTTTTTTAAACAGAAAAAATGCTAAAAGGGATAAGCCCTATTTACTTTATCTTCAAAATGGTATTTCATTTAAGGGGTTTAAAGGTGATATTACAATTTATAAAGGTGAGAATTTAAAGGGAAATAGACTCCTATATTCTGCACATACCAATACCCTTGAAAATGGTGTTTTAAAAAATAGTTACAATGTGATTTCTTTTGATTTTGATTTTAAGAGAAAATTTCTAAAAAAAATACACTATATAAATTTTATGGGAAGTTATGTTAAAAATCTAAGTCCTGAGAGAGAAAACAAGGGATTCCTGGCTGGAATCTGGTTGGGGGATGACTTGCCATTAGAAGAAAATACCTGGAAAATGATTTATATGTATAGGTATTTAGACAAAGATTCCTGGATTGACACACTTCCAGATTCAGGATCTTTTCATGGAAGTACAGGGATTAAGGGAAGCGAAATTATATTTAAATATGCCCTATTTAAAGATTTTGATACAGTGCTTGACTACTATAAATTGAGCAAGATGAGTGGGGAAGATTTAAACCTGATACAACTTAAATTCCTGTACTATTTTTAATTTTTAATTAATATTATGATTTTTTTAAAACTTATTTTACCCATTTTGATTTTGCTCTTCCTCATAATTTTAAAGAAAGATTTGACCCTATCAATTGTTTCTGTTGCCTTTTTAATAGGTATTTTAAATGGCCTTTCTACATTTGGAATTTTAAAAGTATTTTTACATACAACAATAGAATTACCAACCTTTATATTGATTTCAATAGTTACCCTTGTTTTGATTTTTGGAGAAATTTTAAAGAAAAAAAATTCGATTAAATCACTTGTGATAAGTTTAAGGCACATTTTAAAAAGTCCTCTTCTTGTGGGAATGGTTGCCCCTGCTTTTATTGGACTTTTACCTATGCCAGGGGGCGCCCTTGTATCAGCTCCAATTTTAGATGAAATAGATGAAATCAAAGATATTTCACCAGTTAAAAAGACCTATTTAAATTACTGGTTCAGGCATGTCTGGGAATATTCCTGGCCCCTTTATCAGGGACTTATCTTAACCTCAATTATTTTTAAGGTTAATATTGTTAAGATAATTTCAAAACAGTATTTTTATACCCCTTTGATGATAACTATAGGTGTTATTTTTACTTTTATCTATTTCCCAAAAATAAAGAGCGAAAATAGGGAGGAACTATCAGGCTTTAAAGAATTTTTAAAAACATTTTTATATTCAATGTGGGAAATTCTTTTAATTATATTTTTTATACTTATTTTAAAGATAAATGTTCTCTTGTCTCTTTTTTTAGTAGTACTCCTTTCCTTTTTTGAGAGCTTTAAATTTAAATTTAAAAGGGAAATGTTAAATCTTTTAAAGAGAGGAATAAAAGTAAACGTGATACTACTTCTCTTTTCAGTACTTGCCTTTAAAAATGTCATAATACACTCCGGGGTATCAAAACTTATAGATGGAATTTTAAAGAGTTCGGGTCCATATTTTGTTTTTTTCCTTTTTTTATTGCCTTTTGCCATAGGATTTTTAACAGGGGTTAATACTGCATATGTGGCAATAACCTTTCCTT
>JALULU010000060.1 GCA_027040585.1 Acidobacteriota bacterium
GTCTTTTATATTGAGGTCTGACCCCCACATCACATTACCCACATACATATATTGAGGTCTGTAAAAGTCGAGGTCTGACCCCACATATTTTGATTAATAACAGTATCACTAACTTTTTTCTTTTTTTCGTTGAATTTATTTCCGTTTAAAAATAGAATCACTATGTAATCCTTTAATTTATGTGGAGGTTAAGAATTGAGGTTGGGTATAGATGATGTTTTATCTAATGTTGAAAAGGTTGATAAGTACAAATACCGAATAAAAAAGTTTGGTCCAATGCGTGTTGATGGAGTATTCTATGCCACTTCTAAAATGCTTCCCCACATTAAAGAGGATGAGGCACTTCTTCAGCTTGCAAATGTTGCCACAATGCCAGGTATCTTAAAGTACTCAATAGCCATGCCAGATATCCACTGGGGATATGGTTTCCCAATTGGTGGTGTTGCTGCCTTTGATTTTGAAAATGGTGTGATTTCTCCAGGTGGAGTTGGATATGACATAAATTGTGGTGTTAGACTTCTTGTTTCAAATTTAAAATACAGTGAGATTAAAGGAAAATTAATATCCCTTGTAAACGGTATTTTTCAAAATGTTCCCTGTGGTGTTGGAAGTAAGAGAAAGGATTTTAAACTAAGCAGAAAGGAACTCAAAAAGGTTTTAAAAAATGGTGCCAGGTGGGCAGTTGAAAATGGAATGGGGGATGGGGATGATTTAAATTACATTGAGGATGGCGGTAAAATTGAGTTTTCAAATCCAGATTGTGTCTCCGATAGGGCAATAGAGAGGGGACTCCCTCAACTTGGAACCCTTGGCTCTGGCAATCACTTTATTGAGATTGGCTATGTGGAGAAAATTTACAATGAAAAGATTGCTGATGTGATGGGGCTATTTAAAGATCAACTCACAGTTACAGTTCACACAGGCTCAAGGGGACTTGGTTATCAGGTGTGTGATGATTATGTAAAGGTGATGAGAAAGGTGGTAAAAAGGGAGGGAATTGATTTGCCAGATATGCAACTTTGCTGTGCTCCACTAACTTCTGAGGAAGGGAAAAAGTATCTTGGTGCAATGGCTTCAGCTGCAAACTACGCCTTTTGTAATAGAGAAATTATCACCCACTGGGTAAGAGAGAGCTTCTATGACGTTTTAAATATAAGCCCTAAAGATTTAAATTTGAGACTGATTTATGATGTTGCCCACAATATTGCAAAAATTGAGGAACATGTTGTAGATGTAAGAAAAGTTAAGGTGTGTGTTCACAGAAAGGGCGCCACAAGGGCTTTTGGAAAGGAAAATAAAATTTTACCTGAAAAATACAGGGATTTTGGGCAACCTGTTTTAATTCCAGGGGATATGGGCAGATATTCATATGTTTTAGTGGGAACAGAAAAAGCAATGGAAGAGACTTTTGGAAGTGCCTGTCACGGTGCTGGAAGAATGTTAAGCCGTGCAAAGGCAAAAAAAAGGGGAAATGCATACTCTGTGAGAAAAGAACTTGAGAAGAAGGGAATTTACTTGATAGCTGCCTCAAAATCGACAATTGTTGAAGAGATGCCAGAGGCTTATAAAGACGTTTCAGATGTTATTGAGGCTGTATCAGGTGCTGGAATAGGTAAAAAAGTGGCAAGATTAAAGCCACTCGGTGTTATTAAAGGATAGAAAATTTTGAAACCTATTTTCAAAATTTACGTGAAATAAAATATAACTGTTTATTGAGGAGGATTGTTGTGATAGAAGTTAGGGAAGTTAATAAGTTTTACGGGAAATTTCAGGCGCTCTACAATGTTTCTTTTAAGGCAAATAAAGGTGAAATACTTGGCTTTCTTGGGCCAAATGGGGCAGGTAAAACCACTACAATGAGAATCATAACAGGTTTTATGCCCCCAAGTAGCGGTGATTGTATTGTGGAGGAAATAAGTATCCTTAAAAATCCAATTGAGGTTAAGAAAAAGATAGGTTATCTTCCTGAAAATCCACCACTATATACTGAATTTACGGTTAAAGAGTATCTCTATTTTGTTGGAAAGTTAAAGGGACTTTCTAAATCAGAGGTGAATAAAAGAATTGACGAAATTGTTGAAAAGTGTGGAATTGATAATGTTTACAATAAAGTGATTTCAAAACTTTCGAAGGGTTATAGACAGAGGGTTGGAATTGCACAGGCGCTTTTACACGATCCAAAGGTCATAATTTTAGATGAACCCACAATTGGACTTGATCCTGTTCAAATAAGGGAGATTAGAAATTTAATAAAAGGGCTTGGTGGAGACCATACAGTTATTCTTTCCTCTCATATACTTCCAGAAGTGAGTCAGGTGTGTGATAGGATTTTGATAATAAATAAAGGTAAAATTGTGGCTGAGGATACACCAGAAAATTTAACTAAAAAATTAGAGGGACAGACAAAATGTACTTTAATTTTGAGAGGTGAGAGGAATAAAATTGAAGAGATTATATCAAAATATGTTGAAGATCTTGAAATTAGTGGAAATGAAGAATTAAAGATAAATTTTGAATTAAAATCTGAGGAAGACTTGAGGCCTAAAATAATAAGAGAAGTAATTGATGTAGGTGGTGCGGATGTCTATGAATTTTCAACGGAGAAATTGACACTTGAGGATATTTTCTTACATCTTGTTACAGAAGAAAATGAAGGGAGGCAGTAGGATGAAAAAGACATTTGTAATTATGAATAAGGAATTAAAAAGTTATTTTTACTCACCAATTGCCTATTTAATTTTGACATTCTTTCTGTTAATTTCTGGTTTTGTGTTTTATTTAATTCTTGCTGAGGCAATAAAAAATACCACAATGAACCCCTACTTCAGGGAAACAATTAATGTTCCTGCAATAATAATTCGCTCCTTTGGGGGATTTGTGGGAACACTTTTTATTTTTTTGGGTCCCATGATAACAATGGGAATATATGCTGATGAGAGGAGAAAGAAAACCCTTGAACTTTTACTTACATCTCCTGTTAAGGATGGAGAACTCATTGGGGGCAAATACCTTTCAAATCTTGTTTTTGTCCTAATTTTACTCATTGCATCCTACATAAACATTGGAATAATTTTTTATGTGAGTAAGCCCCATTTGCTTCCTACACTTGGGGCATTTTTAGGCTTGCTTCTCTTTGGAGGGGCACTCATATCCCTTGGAAATTTTGTATCATCTTTAACTGAAAATCAAATTGTAGCGGCAATTGTTACATTCATTTTATTTTTAATTTTCTGGTTTTTTGATATTTTTACAAGAAACAGTACCGAGGGATGGAGAAATGTTCTTGGATATCTTTCACCTTTAAAACATCTTGAGGCATTTCAAAGAGGGGTGATAAACTTAACTGATGTGGTTTATTTTTTAAGTTTTATAGTTTTTTTCCTTTTTTTGACATATAGATCAATTGAATCACTTAAATGGAGAAGTTAAAAGTTGGGAGGTAATGATGAATAAAAGCAGATTGGGACTAATTTTAATGACCTTTGCCCTGATTGTTGTTGCTCTGGTTTTAATATTTTATAGTATAAAAAATATTTGGTTTAATTATTTTAACGATATTTTAATTGCTACAGGTGTAATTTTTATAATAGGTCTGGCACTAAATTTTGGGAGTGTAGTTGAGTTTTTTAAGACCAGAAAAGGAGTATACAGCCTTAATTCCCTAATATCGATAATACTTTTTTTAGGGATTTTGGTTTTGATAAATTACATTGCATTTAATCACAATAAAAGATATGACTTAACCCCAAATAAAATAAACTCTCTATCACCCAAGAGTGAAAAGGTGTTAAAAAATTTAAAAAAGGATATTAAGGCAATAGCATTTTTCAAAACTGCAAATGACAAACTTAGGAGTATGCTTGAAAAATATGCTGAGACATCCCCCCATTTTAAATATGAAATAAGAGATCCAGATAAATTTCCAAATCTTGCGAAGGAATACAATGTAAAATATTACAACACAATCGTTATAACCAATGGTAAAAAAAATGAACTTGTTGATTCTGTTGATGAAGCGAAGATAACTGCCGCAATTATTAAGGTAACCTCTAACAAATTTAAGAAGGTTTATTTCTTACTGGGACATGGTGAGAAGAGCATAAAGGATAAACAGGTTACAGGTTATTCAGAAATAGCAAAGCTATTAAAGCAAAACAACTTTAAAGTTGATGAATTTTCACTTTTGGATAAGCAGAAAATACCAAAAGATTGTACTGTTTTAGTTATTGCAGGCCCGAAGGAAAAACTTTTTGATAAGGAAATAAAGATAATAGAGGATTACTACAAAAAGG
>JALULU010000061.1 GCA_027040585.1 Acidobacteriota bacterium
TGGGGTCAGACCTATTAAATATTTTTAATAATATATATTTCAGATTTTCATTTGAAATTTAAGTTATAAGTTTTCCCTACTAATTTTTAACTGTATATTGATAAAAAAGGCAAAAATAAGAAAGGATAAGTAAGGATTATTTTTATCTCATCACACTGTGGAATTATAATGTGGCGGAGAGGGAGGGATTCGAACCCTCGGACCCCTTGCGGAGTCAACTGCTTAGCAGGCAGCCCTGTTCGACCACTCCAGCACCTCTCCTTCATATTTGGCGGAGGAGGTAGGATTCGAACCCACGGTGGGCTTATACCCACAGCGGTTTTCAAGACCGCCGCCTTAAACCACTCGGCCACTCCTCCGTTGGAGAACTAATTATATTTTTTTTATTTTTTTTGTCAATATTTTTTAGTCTCAAATTATTATGATGCTTATGTAGAAGGTTTTTCTTTATCTTTTAATAATTTTTCTATGTCTTTCAAAAACTTCTCAGAGCCAATTATTTCCTCCTTTGTGAATCTTTCTATTTTTTCATACTTAAGCCTTTTTAACTTTTTACCTTTTGAAATTTTATTCCTTAGTTTGTTATATAAAAGGTGAAAGCTGCTAAATTTATACTTTTCAGGGGCTTTAACCATTTTTGCTCTAACTGGGTTTAAGATCACATATAACATGCAGTCAAATAAGGGTTTACCATATTGAAGAATTACGCTTTTAAATCTACTCCCCCAGAAATATCCAGTTCTTTTAAATGTTCTGTTATACCATTGTGCATATATCTGTTTTAGAAGTTTTGTGAATTCAGATATATCGGTTAGTTTTTTTCTTAAAGATATTGCATCATTTTTCTGTACTAATTTTTTATAAATATTTGATTCTTTAGCCTTTTCAAGGATAGTCCTATCATCTAAATATAATTCTGGACATGTTTCAACCACAAGATGAAAATGATTTGTCATCACAACAAATTCCAACATCTTTATTGAAAAGAAATTTGAAAGCCTATAAATAGTTTGTATAAAAAAATTCTTCTTTTCGTCTGTATTTAAGAAAAATTCTCCACCTGCAGTTTTTGAAAAGATGTGATAATAGGATTTAATGCTGTTTAATTTAAGTCTCTTTTTTCTTGCCATGTTTTTCTCCTTCTTTTGATTTAAAAACCTTCATTATCTATAACGTTTTTTTTGAAAAAATTTTCTAAATTTTTTTGATTTTTTTTAAAATTTTTTAAATTTGATAATTTTATGGAGAATATTTTATGGGGTCAGACCTGAATAATATAGATGAAAAAATGTTAAATTTAAAAATCTGGTTGAGGTCAAATCTGATTGAGGTCTGACCCCAAAAGTACATGACCCCAAAAGTACAAAAATATGATCCCATAAATACACAGGTAAATATTTGAGGTCTGACCCCATTTAATTTTTACTTTACTCCTTAATTTTAAATAGATGCATGATGCATACATGCATACATAGAAAATAGAAGTGTTAAGTAGAGGGATATATTTATTAAAGAGAGAAATTATAAAATCAAATAAGTTTATGAGTGGATAAAACCTATTTGAGGAAAAAGAGGGCATATTGCCCTCTTTTATAGTTATGCAAGAAATAGATCTTTGCCAAGGTGTTTTTCTATTATTTCTTTATAAGTTTTACTTGGCATCATTGCTTTTGATACTTTTTTCTCATCTGGAAAGTAATAGCCATCAATATTTACAGGCTTTCCTTCTGCCTCAGTAATTTCTTTGATGATTATATCGATATTTTTTCCCATTTCCTCTGAAAAAGGTGCAAAGAATTTCTTCAATTCTATATCTTCTTCTTGATTTGCTAAAGCCTCAGCCCAATATAGTATAAAATAAACTTGTGACCCCCTGTTATCTAATTGTCCAACTTTTCTACCAGGCCACTTCTCATTTTCAAGAAGTTTACTTACCGCTTTTTCTACAGCCTTACCCATAATCTCTGCTTTTTTATTTCCTTCTTTCTGACCCATAAATTCAAGGCAGGCACCTAAAGCATTAAACTCAGCGGTTGAGTCCCATCTTAAATGTCCTTCTTCAAGAAACTGCTGCACATGTTTTGGTGCTGAACCACCAGCACCTGTTTCAAATAATCCGCCCCCTGCAAGTAATGGGACAATTGAAAGTACCTTTGCACTTGTTCCTATTTCAGTTATTGGGAAGAGGTCTGTTAAATAGTCCCTTAAAACATTTCCTGTAACAGATATAGTATCTTTTCCAGCTCTAAATCTTTCAAGGGTGTATTTCATTGCCTCTACTGGTTTTAAAATCTTTATTTCAATTCCTTCTGTGTCATATTCTTTGAGATATTTTTCTACTTTTTTAATCATATTTCTATCATGTGCTCTTTTTTCATCCAACCAGAAAATTGCAGGCATTCCTGTAACCTTTGCCCGATGTACTGCAAGTCCTACCCAATCTTTTATGGCAATGTCTTTTGCCTGAAAAGCTCTCCAGATATCTGATTTTTCTACTTCATGTTCAGTTAAAATATTCCCATTTTCATCCACTATTCTAATTTTTCCGTCCTCAGGTGCAAGGAATGTTTTGTCATGTGAACCATATTCTTCAGCTTTTTTAGCCATTAGTCCTATATTTTGGACTGTTCCTATCTTTGTCCTATCAAATTTGCCATTTTTCTTGCAATCCTCAACTATTTCACTATACATTGTGGCGTAACACCTATCAGGGATTAGTGCCTTAGTCTCTTTTAAATTTCCTTCTTTATCCCACATTTTTCCACCTTCTCTTATTACAACAGGCATAGAAGCGTCAACAATTACGAGATTTGGAGCATGAAGGTTTGTGATTCCTTTTGCTGAATCAACCATTGCAATATCTGGATTGGTCTTATAAGTATCTTCTATGGCTTTTTTAATTTCTTTTTGTTTCTCATCTGGTAATTTCTCAATCTTCTTGTAGAGATCCACAAGGCCATTGTTGGGATTTACCCCAATTTCTTCAAATTCCTTTTCATATTTTTGAAAGACATCTTTAAAATAAGTTGTAACAGCGTGACCAAACATTGGTGGGTCTGAAATTTTCATCATTGTTGCTTTAAGATGAAGAGATAGAAGTAAATCCTTATCCTTTGCGTCTTTTATTTCTTCTTCAAAATACTTTTTTAGTTCCTTAACATTCATAAAGGAACTACTTATGATTTCTCCAGCTTCAAGTTTTAAATTTTCTTTTAGAACTTTTTTATTCCCATTTTTGTCTATAAACTCAATTTTCACATTTAGAGGTTTCTCTGCTGTAAAAGATTTTTCATTTTCAAAAAAATCTCCACTTTTCATATAAGCAACGTGTGCTTTAGGATTTTTTTCCCAATCTTTTAAAGGAAGACCAGCTGCCTTTGGATTTTTTTTGATATATTCCTTTAATGCCTTTGGAGCTCTTCTGTCTGAATTTCCCTGCCTCAATACTGGATTTACAGCACTTCCAAGACATCTTGCATATCTTTCTTTTATTTTCTTTTCTTCTTCATTTTTAGGATCTTCTGGATAATTTGGTACCTTATAACCCTTTTTTTGTAGTTCTTCTATGGCAGCTTTTAACTGAACTATGGTTGCACTGATATTTGGAAGTTTTATAATCTTTGTTCCTGGCTTTTCCACAAGTTCTCCTAATTCACTTAATGTGTCAGGCACTTTTTGAGAATCTTCAAGATAGTCGGGAAAAGTTGCAAGGATTCTACCTGCTAAGGAAATATCTTTTAAATCAACTTCTATATTACTTTTTTTCAGAAACCCTTTAACAAGTGGTAAAAGAGCAAAAGTCGCAAGATAGGGAGCTTCGTCGGTTTTTGTCCAGATAATTTTATTCATTATTATTTTCCTCCAATTTTAATTTTTAATGAATGTTTATTAAATATCTTACAGCGAAAAAATTCAACAAAAAAATGGGGTCGAAAAAAAATGGGAAAAAAAAATGGGGTCAGACCTCAACATTAAACTTCAACATTAATTAAAATTTATGAAACAGGGTCAGACCTCTATTTTTTTCTCTTTTTTAAAAATTTATTCTTTTAAATAAAGGTAGATTTTTATTAGATACAGCACATCACCTATGAAAGATGACACTTGCAAAAGTTATAAACTTCATCTAGGGAAATGATAGGGTCAGACCTGCAAGGGAAATGATGGGGTCAGACCTGCATATAAGCATCTAATTATTTCAAAGATGAAAATTATAAAAATTAATGAGAAATGATGGGGACTGAGAAATAATGGGGTCAGACCTCCATATAATAACAATCTTAAAAAATTTT
>JALULU010000062.1 GCA_027040585.1 Acidobacteriota bacterium
AAATTTCTGCTAAATTTATCTAAATTTTCACATGTCTAAGTTTTTACCTGGCACTTTCTCATTGCGAGATCTGTCCACATTAAATCGCCCCTATATTTTTTCTCATTGGTGAGGTCGGTGAGGTCTGTCCCCCCACTCAACTATCCCTTCAAAAATTTCAAAAATTCTTGCCTTGCATCATCTCATTGTAGAGGTCTGTCCCCACAACTTACGACTCTTTTATCAAGGTCTGACCCCAATAAGTTTAGACCTCAATAAGTTTATGTCGCCTATAAGTTTACAGATCTGACCCTGCCCTCAAATGAATTATATAGATCTGAATTATGCAAACTTTGCATGTTTGTATGCGCAATGAATTTTTTTCAAGGCACCATCTGAATAAGAGGTCTGTCCCCATAAATTTCTTTTTACTGCCTCATTATATAGCTGCCCCCATTAATTTTGTAAATTTTTCCTTAAATTATCCTTTTCTATTTTCAATTTCCAGAAATAAGTCTTCCCACTTTGAACCCTTTTCCCACTTTTTAAAATTGCTTTTTATATCTTTAAGGACATTAAGAACTTTTTTTTCCAACTCTTCTTTTGACCCATCATTTTTTATTACGAAGTCAGATTTACTAATTTTTTCATCTATTTTAATCTGGGAGTTTATCCTTTTTTCAATTTCAATTCCATTTAAATTGTCCCTTTCCTTTATCCTTTTTATCTGATTTTCTTTACTACAGTATACAAGTATTATTGGCCTAAAAAATTTTTCAAGGGATACTTCAAAAAGAAGTGGTATTTCAAGGACCACAATCTTTTCACTTTTTGAAAATTCTTTTAATTCTTTATATATTTCTTCAAGTATTGCAGGGTGAACAATTTTATTTAATTTTTCAAGTTTTTTGCTATTTCCAAAAACAATTTCCCCCAATTTTTTTCTGTCAATTTCCCCACTTTCTAAAATAATATTTTTTCCAAATTCCCTGGTTAATTTTTTTTTAATCTCTTCTGATTTTAAGACATTGTGTCCAATTTCATCGCTATTTAAAGTCTTTATACCAGATCTTTTTATAATATTTATTGCACTTGATTTACCACACCCAATATTTCCTGTGAGAGATGTGACAATCATTTACCATCTATTTCTTTAATAAATTTTTCTTTACATTCCTTTGAGCAAAAATAGTAAACTTTTCCATTGAGTTGAAAACTTTCAGATATTTGAGGGTCTACAAAAGTTCCACAAATCGGGTCTTTATAGACTTTTGATTTTATGACTTTCCTTTCATTTACAGGGGCTTCTTTACTGTTAAAGTTACTTTTTTTATTGGATTTATGAGAAAATTTAGAAAATATTTTATAAATTATTAATCCCCATATTATGTACCATATTAATTTAAATATTGCCCTTAACATTTTTCCACCACCTACTGATTTTATCACAATGTTTTTTTAAGTGTTTTTATTTTTATATATTTGTCGTAAAATATTATTGTGACAAAAAAAAGGAGTTAATAAATTGAGGAGGAAATTTTTACTTTTTCTTATTTTTTTATTTTCATTTTTTGTTTTTTCTGAAAATAAAATGGAATTAAATCTTAAAGTTCAGGTGCATAAATTGAAAAATGGCCTGACTGTTATACTTGTTCCAATTCACGATACACCAATAGTTTATTCTCTTATAAGATATAAGGTGGGCTCTGTCAATGAGCACGTGGGGATAACAGGAATTTCACATATGTGTGAGCATATGATGTTTAAGGGTACTAAAGAGATTCAAACTGTAAATTATAAAAAAGAAGTGCCCCTTATGAAAAAACAAGATGATTTGTTTAAAAAAGTAATTGAATTGAGAAGAGAAAAGATTAGAAATACAGCCCCTCCAGATGTTGATAAAAGGATAAAAAATTTACTTCTTAGAATTAAAGGTCTTGAGCGCTCTCAAAAAATATACAGTGTTCAAAATGATATAGATGTCTCAACCTTTAGCGTGGGTTTTTCAAGACTTAGTGCGGATACAAGTTTTGATAGGACGCATTATTATGAATATTTTCCTTCAAATTGTCTTGAAGCGTGGGCTTATTTTGAATCAGCAAGAATGAAAGATCCAGTTTTCAGGGAATTTTATTCAGAAAGGAATGTGGTTCTTGAAGAGTACTATCAAACAACTGAAAACGACCCTGATGGATTTATGTTTGGGAGATTCCTTGCCTCTTTGATGATCGCACACCCATATCACTGGGATGTTATAGGATGGAAATCTGACATTATAAATTACACGAGGGAGAAGGTCTATAATTATCATAAATTGTACTATGCTCCAAATAACGCCATAGTGGTTTTAGTGGGAGATATTTATCCAGATAAGGCTTTAAAAGTTATAAAAAAGTATTTTGGTGGGATTAAACCTCAAAAAATTGAGGATACTGTGACTACCGTTGAACCTCCACAATTGGGAGAAAAAAGATTGGTGGTTAGATTTAATGCCACTCCGAGAATTATGGTTGGCTTCCATAAGTGTCAGTCTAACTCTCCAGACCAGCCGGTTTTTGATGTAATACAATATCTGATTTCTTCGGGAAGAAGTTCACTGCTTTATAAAACTTTGATAGAAAGTGGGAAAGCCACATATTTTTATGTATCTCAAGGAAATATGAAGAGATATCCAGGGATTTTTTATATTTATGCAACTCCAAATGAAGGGGTTAAACTTTCTGAAATTGAAAAGATAATCAATAAATGTTTAAATTCAATTAAATACTTGAATATTTCACAAAGGGATTTATTAAAGGCAAAAAAAAGGATTATAGGAAATTTGTACTATCAGCTTGCGGATAAAGAAAAACTTGCTGTAATTTTGGCTGAAGATTACGACCTTTTTGGTGATGTAAATTATTATAAAAAGTATATAGATGCTGTTAATAAAATTAGAAAAGAGGATATAAGAAAAGTAGCTAAAAAATATTTTAAAAAGGAAAATATGGGGGTGTGTTATCTTCTGCCCCCTGAAAAAGAAAATAAATAGATAATTGGAGGAGTGATGTTAAGGAGGTTCTCATTTTTCTTAATTTTACTGTTTTTGTTTTCACTAAATCCATATTTGAAAAATAAGAATAAATACAAAAATATTTTTACAGATAAAGAATCAATTGGTGGACAGAAGATAAAAAAATTGGCTTCAAAACCTCTAAATTTCAAATTCCCTCAAGAGGGCAAAGAATATTTAAAATTCACTGTTAAAAATAAGTTGATAATCTTTTTTTATCCTGAAAAGATTTTTCCAACAGTTAGGGTTTATGGATATATAAAAGCTGGTGAAATATTTGACACAAAAGAACAGGTTTCAAAATTGACTGCTCTTATGCTTAGAGATTCTGACACAGAGAATATGAATGCATCAAAAATAAATGACATACTTGATTTTGATGGATCACAATTAGATTTCATACCGGGAATGGATTTTGTAAAAATTCAGGGGAAATATTTAGTTGAGAATGAGGAAAATTTTATAAAAATTTTATCTTATTTTTTAAGTGGTGCAAAATTTTCCAGAAATAAATTTAAAATTTTAAAAGATAGAGTAAAAAGTGAAGAACGGAGAAATGACGATATTCCCTTTATTCTTTGTAGAAAACTTTTCTATAAAATTATATATGGTAAACATCCCTATGGATATTTTTACACTGCCAAAGGCGTAGATTATGTTAGTTTAGGTGATATAGAAGATTTTTATAAGAAGTTTTATACTCCTAAAAGAATTGTGCTTATTTTTTGTGGTGATGTCCATTCTAACAGAGTAATTTCATATTTAAAAAAATTTTTGTCCAACGGTTTCTGGAATAGAAAAGAAATAAAAGTAAAAATTCCAGAAGTTGAAGTTAAGAATAAGCCAGGCGTTTTCATTTGTGACAAACCGAATGTAACCCAATCGGCAATATATTTTGGTAAGCTAATAAAAACCAGAGATTTGAAAAGTTTGTATGGGATTTCACTTTTTAACCACATTCTTGGGGGAAGTAGCTTTGCTTCAAAATATACCCAACAGGTAAGGGATGTGGATGGGATTGCTTATAGGGTTGATTCTAAATTTTATACAGAATTATTGACAGGTTATTTATTTCTTTCAAGGTGTAGGACTAAAGTGGACTTGACTTATAGGGCAATTGCTGAAATGTTGTGGATACAGGATGGCTTTATTAATAAAAGAATTACTCAACATGAATTTTTAGTTGGTAAAAGTGGATTAAGTAGAGGATTTATCAAAAATTTTAATACA
>JALULU010000063.1 GCA_027040585.1 Acidobacteriota bacterium
GCAATGCTCCTACTTTTATACCGCTTATCATAAAATCAGGCAAAACAGACACAAGCACAAGATAAATACTTGCAGCAAATGTAAGCCTGGTTAAAATCTTATCTATAAGTTCTGCTGTCCTCTGTCCAGGTCTTATACCAGGTATGTATCCACCATATTTTCTTATATTGTCAGCAACTTCATTTGGATTAAATATAATTCCCACATAGAAAAATGTAAAAAATACAATAGAGAGCGTGTAAACTAATAGGTACAGAGGAAACCCATGAGATAACTGCTGACTGATTTTATCCATCCAGGAAGTTCTTATTAAAAACTTTAAAGTTTGAGGAATAGCAAGCAGTGATGCTGCAAAAATTATTGGGATAACACCACCAGCGTTAACCTTTATAGGTAAATATGTACTCTGTCCACCATACATTTTACGCCCAACAACCCTTTTCCCATATTGAACAGGTATCTTCCTCACTCCCCTTTCAACAAATACAACAAAGGCAACCACTACAGCCATTAAAGCAAGTAGAGCTAATACTAAAAATAAAGAACCAGTCTCTACTTTCCTATACATCCACATTACACCTTTCGGTAAGCCAACTACAATACCTGCAAATATTATCAGAGATATTCCGTTTCCAATTCCCCTTTCCGTTATCTGTTCCCCAATCCACATAACAAGAGCTGTACCAGTAGTCAGTGTAATAACAGTTAAAATTTTAAATCCCCATCCAGGATTTAACACAATTGGATGATTTGGAAGTGCAGCATTCTGTTGTTCTAAAAAAAATGCCGTGGCAAGAGATTGAAATAAACTAAGTGCAATTGTCAAATATCTTGTATACTGGGTAATCTTCTTCCTTCCCAGTTCCCCCTCTTTAGAAAGTTTCTCAAGATAGGGCCAAACTACTGTCAAAAGTTCAAGAATAATTGCAGCTGTGATATAAGGTGTTATACCAAGAGCAAATATACTAAATCTGCTCAAATTACCACCTGTAAAAAGGTTTAAAAAACCCATTAAAGAACCGCCAGCCTGTTTGGAAAAGAACTCCTGTAATGCCGTGGCATCAATACCGGGAGTTGGTATCCAGGAACCAACCCTATATACCGCAAGCATTCCAAGCATAAAAAGCACACGGTTCCTGAGTTCAGAAACTGCAAATATATTTCTAACAGAAGTTAAAATAACATTTCCATTTTCACTCATTAATTACCTCTACATTACCACCTGCATTAATAATTTTTTCCTTGGCTCCCTTACTAAATTTATGAGCAGTAACCTTAAAAGTTTTCTTAATTTCTCCATCGCCAAGAACTTTTACACCATCATATACTTTCTTAATTAATCCAGCTTTTATCATTTGTTCTGGTGAAATTTCTGCACCATTTTCGAACCTTCTTTCAAGATCAGATATATTTACTATAGCATATACCTTTCTAAATTTGTTATAGAATCCTCTCTTAGGAAGTCTTCTATATAAAGGCATCTGCCCACCTTCAAATCCTATTTTATGTGAGTATCCTGAACGGGATTTTTGTCCTTTATGACCTCTGGCAGCAGTTTTACCATATCCAGAGCCGGGACCTCTCCCCACTCTTTTTCTGCTGTGAACTGCCTTTTTATTCCTTTTTAAATTATGAAGTCCTAAACTCATTTTAACCACCCTATTCAATAATTTTTAGTAAATGAGGTATTTTCGCAACAACTCCTCTAACTGCAGGAGTATCCTCTCTCTCTAAAACTTGATTTAATTTTTTAAAGCCCAATGTTTTTACCATCACTTTATGCTTTTTAGGAGCACCTATAATTGAACGATAGTATTGTATCTTTATCATCTTCTTTTTCTTAGTCATGCTTCAAATCCTCCACTGATTTTCCCCTCTTCATAGCAACGAATTCTGGTGACTGTAAATTCATCAACCCATTCATAGTAGCTTTTACTACATTGTGAGGATTGTTGGAGCCAAGCGATTTTGTCAGTATATCCTGTATCCCAGCAGATTCAAGAATAGCCCTCACAGCTCCACCTGCGATAACACCTGTACCTGGAGATGCAGGTCTTAATAAAACCTCAGAAGAATCATATCTTCCAATAATCTGATGAGGTATTGTGCTTTTGTAAAGAGGGACTTTAACCATATTTCTAATGGCTTTCTCCTTGGCCTTTCTTATTGCCATTGGCACTTCCTTAGCTTTACCTTTTCCATATCCCACCTTACCATTTTGATCTCCAACGACTACAAGCGCACTGAAACTTAAATTTTTTCCACCTTTAACAACTTTTGTAACCCTCTTTATTAAGACAACCCTTTCCATCAATTCTTGATTTTCTAATTCTTGCTCATTTTTTCTGTTATTCACTTTTCATCCTACCTCTTTAAAATTTTAAACCAGCTTCTCTGGCTGCATCTGCCAGAGCTTTTATCCTTCCATGATAAATAAAACCATTTCTATCAAAGACCACTTCTTTAATTCCCTTATCAAGAGCTTTTCTTGCTACTGCCTGTCCTACAACTGAAGCAGCCTTAACATTTCCACCATATTTTATGCTCTCTTTTATTTCCTTATCAGCAGATGAAACAGAACAAATCGTCACACCTTTAACATCATCTATCAATTGAGCATAAATATGCTTTAAACTTCTATAAACACAAAGACGTGGTCTTTCTGATGTCCCAAAAACTTTTTTTCTTACCCTTAAATGTTTTTTTACAATTCTTTCTCTTCTTGTTATTTTTGCCATTCTATCTACCCACCACTTAAATTTTATTTTGCACCTTTTTTACCAGGTTTTAATCTGATGAACTCACCAGCATATCTCAATCCTTTACCTTTATATGCATCAGGTTTTCTAAGCGACCTTATATTTGCTGCTACCTGTCCCACAAGGTGTTTGTCAATACCTTCAACCGTTATTGTGGCAATGTAATTTTTACCCTTTCCAAGTAACTTTTCAACTTTAAGAGCAATGCCATCTGGAGGTGTAAATACAACAGGATGAGAATATCCCAATCCCAATTCCAAATTCTTTCCCTTAACCTCAGCCTTATAGCCAACCCCTATCAAATCAAGTTGCTTTTTATAACCATCTGTCACACCAATCACCATATTCTGAATTAAGCTTCTTATCAACCCGTGTAAAGATCTCTGACTTTTAGAATCATTTGCCCTTTTAACTAAAATCTCTCCATCTTTTATCTCCACAGAGATTCCATAGGGTATAGCTAAACTTAATGATCCTTTGGGCCCTTTAACAAATATTTCTTTACCCTTTAAATCAACATTAACACCTTTTTTTATAGTTATTGGTTGTTTTCCTATTCTTGACATATTTCACACCACTCAAATAAAATTTTAATAAACCTTACAAATAACTTCCCCGCCAATTCCAACCTGGCGAGCTTTCTCACTGGTCATCAAGCCCTTAGAAGTAGAAATAATTGCTATTCCTAATCCATTTAGAACCCTTGGTAAATTCTCCTTATCGCAATACACTCTTCTTCCTGGCTTACTCACTCTTTCAATTCCCTTTATTACTGGTCTACCGTCATCTAAATACTTCAGGGCTATATGTATATTTTTCTTATATCCATCGCTCTTAACCAGAAAATCCTCAATATATCCCTCTTCTTTCAAAATTTCCACTATAGAAATAACTACTTTTGAACCCGGAATAACAACAAGAGGAAACTCTGATTTTAGAGAATTTCTAATTCTTGTTAATGCATCTGCTATCGGATCTGTCATACTCATTATAATCTCTCCAACAAAAAATTTTTACCAGCTGGCTTTTGTTATCCCAGGAATATCTCCTGAGGAAGCCAGTTCCCGCAAACAAATTCTACAAAGGCCAAAATCTCTAAAGTATCCCCTTGGCCTTCCACATCTCTTACATCTATTATACTTTCTCACTTTAAATTTTGGCTTTTTATGAGCTTTAACTATTAAAGATTTTCTTGCCACAATCTCTCTCCTTAGAAAATTTAATACCTACTAAAAGGCATTCCCAATAATTTTAAAAGTTCTCTACCTTCTTCGTCACTCTTTGCAGTTGTAACAATTGTAATATTCATACCTCTTGCTCTGTCAACTTTTCCATAATCAATTTCCGGAAACACAATTTGATCTTTAAGACCCAATGTATAATTACCTCTTCCGTCAAAAGAACGAGGATTTACACCCTTAAAATCCCTTACACGAGGCAGGGCAATGTTTATCAATCT
>JALULU010000064.1 GCA_027040585.1 Acidobacteriota bacterium
CTGGATGTAACTGTTCAATCAATGTTGCTTTCTCATTTATTAAAGATTAAAGAGCAATTTGGCATAACATTGGTGTTAATTTCTCACGATGTGCAACTTGTGTCTGCCTTTACTGACTATCTGGTGGCTTTGTATGGGGGAAAAGTAGTTGAAGTAGGGAAAACTTCAGATGTCATAAATAATCCTAAACACCCATATACAGAAGCACTTTTAAATTCAATGATTGTTTTAGGAGAAAAAGAGGAAATTATTCCAATTGAAGGTACAGTGCCATCAATTAAAGATACTTTTTCAGGTTGCCCATTTGAACCGAGGTGTAGATATAAAATGGATATATGTAAGAAAAATTTCCCACCAATAAAAAAAATAAAAGAGTATAGATATTTTTACTGCTATAGAAATTAGTTATTTCAAATTTTTTTTAACACCACACATCTTAAAAGCAAAAATTTTATAGGGGGACAGACCTTAAATATTTCTACCTTAATATTCTTAATATTCCTCATTGGGGTCAGCAGACCTCCATTGAAGATCGACATCCATTGAAAATCTTTCAAATTTGGTAAAGATAAAAAATTAGTAATTTTTGGGGGAATTTGAGAGTCAGAATTTGGGGGTCAGACCTCAATATTTTTTGCCCTGCCATCATCATGACACTGATTCCACCACCTGACCTCATTATTTTTCCATCTCACTGTTGAGGTCTGTCCCCAATAAAAAAATTAATTTTTTAGGGGGTCAGGGAATTGGGGGTCAGACCTCGACAAAAAGACCTCGACAAAAAATAAAGTCAATAGATAGTTCCTTGAAAAAAGTTTTAATTTGCGTAAAAATTAAAAAGTTAAATGTTTTTCTTACATTTGGAGGGATAATGAAAAAACATATAATTCTTTTTTTAATTTTTATTTTTTCATTTTGCTTTATATACCCTGAAAAGCCACTAACAGTAGCTGAAAAATCAAATTACACGGCGACATCAAGGGTTAAAGATGTTTTTAATTTTTTTTATAAACTCCAAGAAACTTTTCCCAATAAAATTTTAGTTTCAACAATTGGAAAAACCTTTGAAGGAAGGGAGATTCCCCTCGTAATTGTCTCAAATCAGGTTCCACTAAATCCATGCTTTAATCAAAAACCTGTTATTATGATAAACGCTAACATCCATGCAGGTGAAATTGAGGGTAAAGAAGCCGTTCAGATGTTTGTAAGAGATATGTTGTATAAGAATTCCCCTCTCCTAGATAAATTTACATTTGTAATAACACCTGTTTTTAATGTGGATGGAAATGAAAAAATCTCTCAAAAACACAGACCTTACCAAAGGGTAAAGGAAGGTGTTGGAATTAGGTATAACGGAATGAATATGGATTTAAATAGGGATTTTGTAAAGTTAAAAAGCCCTGAAGCAAAAGCGCTTGTAAAAACCTTTAATATGTGGCATCCCCTTGTATTTGTGGATATGCACACAACCGATGGCTCATTTCACGAAGAACCACTTACCTTTACGTGGTGTATGTCACCATATAGCAGTAAAAAAATGATGGATTATTCAAGGGAGAAAATATACCCATTTATTAGAAAATATGTGGCTAAAAAATATAAAATGGGGTGCATTCCCTATGGACATTTTGACAATCGGACGGCTCCCAAAAAGTGGAATGGATTTTTTGGTGGGATGCTCTATGCAACTGGCTATTTTGGTGTAAAGGGTGCCTTTTCCTTTTTAGATGAAAATTATGCTTACGCAGATTACAAAACAAGGGTAAAGGCGGCATACGCATTTTTAGATGCACTTACAAGTTTTGTGTCAAATGAGGAAAATCTAAACAGAATGATTGCACTTCAACAGGAATTTTATAATAGGGAAAATCCATACATTTTTACAGAGTTTAAGCCTAAATCTGTCGGTAAAATTATAATTAAGGGATACAGAGTTTTTAAAGATAAAGAGACAGGAAGGTTTAAACCTGATAAGTCAAAGAGAGTGGATTACAAAGTGGATTTCATTGGAGACTATGAAGGTAAAAAGGTAGAACTTAAAGGCGGCTTTATTTTTCCTTCTGGACTTAAGCCAATTTTAAAGAAATTAAAAGAACATGGGATATCAGTTTTTAAAGTTGTAAAGGATGTGGAACTCAAGGCTAAAAGGTATAAAATAGATAAGATTTCCTTTTACGATTTTCCCTTTCAGGGTATGCTGTTTGTAAAAGATTTAAAGGGGCACTTTGAGGAATTTACACTAAATGCAAAAAAGGGATTTTACGTTGTACCACTTAATGCGAATCAGACTTTTAGACAGGTTGCGTCTGCACTACTTTATCCAGAGAGTAAGGATTCGCTACTTAAAGAGGGCTTTTTTAACCTACTTATTTTCCCAAGTCAGTGGAGCAAAAAACCAGGATATTATCCAGTTTATATGATAGATTCCATTAATGGAATAGAATTAAAGCTATTAGAGAAATAATTTTTTTGTAAATTTATTATTTTTTTAAATTAATTCAGAGAGGTAGTTTTGTTTATGCGCAAAAAAAATATTACACCAAAAAAGGAGTCATTTTTTCCTTGACTGAGTTTATCCTTTGACTTAGATTTAAGAATGTTGTATTTTTTTTCTGCCTATTTTAAATTGGAGGAAAGTGATGTCTATTGATGAAAAACTTAAGGAACTAAAAGAAAAGGAAAAACTTGCTGAAATTGGAGGTGGGTTTGATAAAATTGAAAAACAGCATAAAACTGGAAAATTAACTGCAAGGGAGAGATTAAACATACTCTTTGATGAGGGAACATTTGTGGAATTTGACAAATTTGTCTTAAACAGGAATAGAGATTTTGGAATGGATAAAAAAAGAGTTTATGGGGATGGTGTTATTACTGGATATGGAAAAATTAATGGAAGGATTGTTTATGCCTTTTCTCAAGACTTCACTGTGTTTGGTGGATCACTTGCAGGATCTCATGCAAGGAAAATTTGTAAAATTATGGATTTGGCGGCAAAAAACGGCGTACCGGTTATTGGACTAAATGACTCAGGTGGGGCGAGAATTCAAGAAGGCGTTGAAAGCCTTGGTGGATATGCAGATATCTTTTTAAGAAATACACTATATTCTGGTGTTGTTCCTCAAATATCTGTAATAATGGGACCAAACGCCGGTGGAGCAGTTTATTCTCCTGCCATAACAGATTTTATATTTATGGTTAATAAAACCAGTTATATGTTTGTAACAGGGCCTGATGTAATAAAAACTGTTACTCATGAAATAATAACTAAAGAAGAACTCGGTGGTGCATCTACTCACACAAAAAAAAGTGGTGTGGCGCATTTTGCATTTGATACAGAAGAGGAAACACTGATAATGGTGAGGGAACTTCTATCATTTTTACCATCAAATAATATGGAAGATCCTCCATTTAAGCCAACTGATGATCCCTTTGATAGAATTGACGAAGACTTAAGGTATATTGTTCCAGAAGAATCCAACAAGCCATATAACATAAAAGATATTATTCAAAAAATTATGGATGACAACTATTTCTTTGAGGTTCACAGGGACTATGCTCAAAACATTGTTGTGGGATTTGGAAGGCTTGCTGGAAATGTAATTGGAGTTGTTGCAAATCAGCCAGAAATTCTTGCAGGTTGTCTTGACATTCACAGTTCCAAAAAGGGGGCAAGATTTGTGAGATTTTGCGATGCATTTAATATTCCAATACTTACTTTTGTGGACGTGCCTGGATTTTTACCCGGTTCAGACCAAGAACTTGGAGGGATTATTAAGGAAGGTGCAAAACTTCTCTTTGCCTTTGCAGAAGCTACTGTTCCAAAAGTAACTGTTATAACCAGAAAAGCATATGGTGGAGCCTACGATGTTATGAGTTCAAAGCACTTAAGGGCTGATGTCAATCTCGCCTTTCCAACAGCTGAAATTGCAGTTATGGGTCCTGATGGAGCAGTAAATATAATCTTTAGAAAGGAACTTAAAGAGAGTAAGAATCCTGTGGAACTTAAAGCAAAACTTGTAAAAGATTACAGGGAAAAATTTGCAAATCCATTTAAGGCTGCTGAACTTGGATATATAGATGAAATTATAGATCCAGCGTATTTGAGGCCAAAACTCATCAGGCATTTTGAATCACTTAAAAATA
>JALULU010000065.1 GCA_027040585.1 Acidobacteriota bacterium
AGGCAGAGAAATTAAATAAAAAGATGGATGTCTTAATTGAAATAAACATCGCAAATGAGGAATCAAAAAGTGGTATAGTTCTTGAAAATTTGGATGATCTATTGACAAGGGGTGAGGAGTTAAAGTTTATAAATGTTGTGGGATTTATGTGTATACCTCCATTTGCTAAAGTTCCTGAAGATTCAAGAAAATATTTTAGAAAGATGAAGGAGTTGATAATTGAAAAGAGGGAAAAATTTAAGAAACTTGATTTAAAACATCTTTCAATGGGTATGACAATGGATTTTGAGGTAGCGGTTGAAGAGGGTGCGACCTTTGTAAGGGTGGGAACTGCAATCTTTGGTTATAGAGAAGAGGTTTGCCGTGTGCGTTACAATCTCTAAAAAAGGTGATATATTACTTAAGGTTAAAGTTCATCCAAATAGTTCAAAAAGTGGAATTGATGGTGTTTATGGAGATTGTATAAAGATAAAATTAAACTCTCCACCAGTTGAGGGAAAGGCAAATGGAGAGCTTTTAAAATATCTTTCAAAATTTCTAAAAGTTCCAAAGAGTAAATTAGAAATTGTTTCCGGTGAAAAGGGCAGAACTAAAATAATAAAAATATCTGGTATAAAAGAAGAGGATTTAAGAAAAAAAATAGGGGCTAATTAAAGCCCCTAAAATTTTTACTTTCTTGGCCTTTGTGGTCTTCTAAAGAGTATTTTAGGCGGGTTTTTACCCTTAAAAGCTGTACCAACTTTAATATCATTTATGTTTTTATCATAAATTACAGCACCATATTTGGCATACAATTTTTCTCTTTCTTTATCTATTAGATTTCTTCTCATTTCGTTTATGTATCTATTTCTTACGACATTTTTTATCATTTCAAAGGGTTTTACCTTTGGAGGGATTTTAGAGATTAATTTAATAATGTGATATCCATATTTTGTCTTTACAGGCTGACTTATTTCCCCTGGTTTCATTGAAAATACAGCATCTTCAAATGGCTTTACCATCCTTCCCCTTGAAAATGTTCCAAGATCTCCACCCTTGGAGGCATTTGATTTATCAATTGAGTATTTCCTTGCAACTTCATTCCAATCTGCACCCTTTTTAAGCTCAGCAAGTACCTTTTCTGCTTCAGCTTTGGTTTTAACAAGAATGTGTTTTGCATGCACTTTTTCAGGTTCTGTATAATCCTTTAAGTGTTCATTGTAAAATTTTTTAAGTTCTGCATCGGTGATATTTTTACTAAAATCTTTTCTGGAGAGATCCCTTATATATTCAGCCCAGAGCAATCTTTTTTTAAAATCTTCGATTCTCTTTTTAATATCTGGTCTATTCAAATAACCTTCAGATTCAGCCTCTCTTGAGAATACTTCTCTATCCACTAAATTCTGTACATACTGTCTTTTTCTCTTTGGGTCGTTGAAATATGAAGCAAATTGAGGTGGTATTTTAGAAAGTTCTTTTTCTACGTCCTGTACAGTAATTAAATTATTTCCAATTCTTGCCACTGGTTTTTTATTTACTGCTGTTTCCGCTTTTACTTTTGAAATTTCCTTTTTAACCTTTTTTCTGTCTTCAGAAAAGAATAAGCTTGAAAAAGCAAAAATAAAAAGGAAAACAAAAATTCCACTCTTTTTCATTACTGCCTCCTAAAAAATATAAAGTTTTAAAGATAAAAATCAGATTAAAAAGTTTAAAAAAAGTCAAGAAATTAAACTAATCATCTCTCTTACTGCCATTTCTAAGCCAATCAATGATGCCCTTCCTATAATACTGTGACCTATGTTTAATTCTACAATCTCATCTATATCTGCAATTGGAATAACATTTCTATAATTAAGTCCATGTCCTGCAAGTACCTCAAACCCCATTTTGTGTGAGAGTTTGGCAACTTCCTTTATTTTTTCAAATTCTGATAAACTTTCCTTTCCACAGTTTTCAAGGTCAATAGGTGTTAAGTCAGAATATTTTGCAGTGTTTATTTCTATAGTTCTACATCCTGTTTTAAATGCGTGCTCTATCTGATTCATATCTGGATCTATAAAAATTGAAACTTTGATACCTAAATTTTTAAGTGAAGAAATAAAATCTCTAATTCTGGATTCATTTTCAATAACATTTAATCCACCTGTTGTTGTTATTTCACCTGGATTTTCTGGAACCAGAGTTACCATATTGGGTTTTACCTTAAGTGCTATATCTTTCATTTCATCAGTTGGAGCCATCTCAATATTTAATCTTGTCTTAACAATTTTAGATAATATTTCAACATCCCTTTCTTTAATATGTCTTCTATCACCTCTAAGATGAACTGTTATACCATGTGCTCCAGCAAGTTCTGCAATAACTGCAGCGTGTATGGGATCTGGCTCATCTATTTTCCTCGCTTCCCTGAGTGTTGCTATATGGTCTATGTTTACACCAAGTTTACAGCCCATCACAGAAACCTCCTTAAAATTTATAGAAGATTATATAACAAAAAGAGTAAAATCAAGAGATAATCTTTAAAAAATCTTTACTATATTCTTTATCTTTTTCGTATATAAAAAGGTCTTTTTCTTTAAAAAAATTCTCTTTTTTATCTTTTAAAAATTTTGCTAACACAAAATTAGCCTTTTTGTCTTCTTTTTTTGAAAACACATTTCTTATTTTGCCTATAAAAAAATTGTATTTTTCACCTGATTTTAGTAGTTCTTTTTCCCTTTCAGACGGGAAAATGATATAAAGTGCTCCACCTTTTTTTAGTAACCATGAAGATATTTTAAATATGTCCTCCAGCTTTAGATAGATTTCATTACATGCAATTATTTTTTCTACTTTGTCACTTACTCTCCCACTTTCTATTTGGTTATAGGGGGGATTTGTAAAAACAATGTCAAAGGAATCTGAAAAGCCCTGGTAAATATTTTTTACATCTCCATATATTATTTCTATCTTTTTATTTAAACCGTTTACTTCAATATTTTTTAAAGCTATGTTGTAAAGACTCTTTTGAATTTCAACTGAGATAATTTTTTTCCCACCTTTATCCCTTACATTTAAAATAATTGGAATAATTCCACACCCACTTCCTATTTCAAACATAATATCATTTTTAGAAGGAGTTATAAAATCTGCAAGTAGAGGTGCATCAATGGAAAATCTATAACCCTTTTCAGGTTGATATAATTTTATTCTGTCATTTAAAAAGGAAGTTATTGAAAAATTGGGCATTAGTATCTTGTAATATTTTTAGCAAGAAACTTAAGTGGGTTTATGGGTTTGTTATTTATTCTGATTTCAAAATGAAGATGGGGGCCAGTTGAGTGTCCTGTGGAGCCTATAAAACCTATTACATCCCCTTTTAAAACCCTCTGACCTCTTTTGACGTTTATTCTAGACATATGTGCATATCTTGTGGTAATCCCATACTTGTGTGAAAGCACCACGCTATAACCGTATCCAGATTGTACACCTGCAAAGACAACAATACCATCTGCTGGTGCAATTATTTTTGAGCCATATGGGGCAGAAATATCTATTCCCTTATGAAATTCATATTTTCCTGTTATAGGGTCAATTCTTCTACCAAAACCACTTGATATGTATCCCTTTACCGGGAAAATATCTGGAAGAGAAGAAAGCAGCAGACTTTTTTCAAAATAATAATCCCTTATATTTGAAACTTTTTTCTCAACTTTTTCTGCTTCGCTTTTTAGTTTTTTCAGAAGTTCCTTTTTGTTTGATATGCTATTATCAAAAGAAAATCCTCCAATGCCACCTGTTGAATCATTAAATTCATCCAAAGAATCTCCAGCACAGTTCTCCATATTTTTTACAACCATATTTAAGTAATCATACTTTTCAGACAACTTTTCCTCGTCGAAATGTAATCTGTCATTTTCTCTGATTTTTTCTTGAGCTTTTAAAAGGGCACTTTTATACCTTGAAACGTTTTTGCTCATATAGAAATAGTGAAAAAGTCCAAAAGAAAGGAGTAAAATGAATGAGAAAAAAGCGGTTATAATTTTCCTGATAAAAGAAGTGGAAATAACATATTGTTTAACCTTAGAATGATCTTCCGGGGTTATTATTATGTAGTATTTTTTTTCATTCATTAAAAAACCTTAAAAAAACAACCATTCATAGC
>JALULU010000066.1 GCA_027040585.1 Acidobacteriota bacterium
TTATTAGAAGTGGCCTCTGGAGATTATTTTTATAGGGTTTACAATGAAAATAAAAATTCTCTTTTTTATCTTTTTAATTGGCATTTTTCTTGGGATTTTGAGTGGAGCGTATTGGTATAAAAATTTTTATTATAACTATACTGAATTTAATGGTTCATTAAAAAAGGTGATTAATTTTCACTATAAGTACATTAAAAAGCCCCTATATGTATGGGAGTATAAACTGTTTGAGCTTAGATTTGATGAGGATGTATCTTCCGCATTAAGTGCACCATGGGTAAGGGGATACAGTGATGGTGTTTTAAAGCTTGGGCTTAAGGAGAAACTCTACTATTTTGTTTTAAGAAATAGTGGTGATATAGCCTATAACTGGCTAATTCTTCTTCCACTTCGGAAAAGGGAATTTCAAAAGAAAATGCTTGATAAAAACTTTTTTAAGAATTCCAATGACCTGGTTAAAACTTTAGGGAATAGAGAATTGGTAGAATGTTTTATTTTAAGGAGAAAACTCATTTCAGATTCAGAGCTTTTCTGGATTTATAGGTTAATTGCCTTTAAGAGGTTGGGAGAAGCTAAAAGGGTGAGGGAATTGGAGGGATTGTTTAGAAAAGAAGAACTCAAAAACTTGATACATTTGTATGAAAGTGGTATTAAAACCTGTGAAAAAGAAAAGGGAGATATTGCTAAAGGTTATTTGGAAGTGGATAGGGAAGTTTTAGAGGAGTTAAAGGAGCTTTTTAGGAAAGAGAACCGATGAAGTTAAAATTTTTCACATTGGTTTTGTTGGCTGGTTTTTTAGTGGGTTGGTTTTTATTTGGACCAAGGGTTTATAAATATACTTCAACTACTTTCTTTTTATGGACTGGGAATAAGGAAGAGTCACTTTTTAAAAATTTTTGGGATAAACCAAATTACATAAAGGAGTATCACCTCTTCAGGTATAAATTTAATCCTTATATCTCGCGTGTTATTGATATTAATTTTGCTGAGGGTGAATTGGTCTTAATTGAAGGTCTTAAGGAGAAACTCTACTATTTTGTTTTGAGAAATAGCAGGGATATGGTTAAAAACTGGCTAAATAGGGATAGCTTGGGGGAATGGACAGATGGAGGCTGGCTTTTAAATGAAGTTATGAAAGGGTTAAAAAAAGGAGATGAGTGTTTCAGTTTGGAAAATAGAAATGATGAAAACTCTACTCAAATTATGAGGGAATATATTTGTGCCATGGGAAATAGCGAGCTTGTAAAGAGTTTTATATTAAGGACGTGGCTTTTTGAGGATTTAGAAAGTGTTTACCTTTTTAGGATACTTGCTTACGGTGGACTTGGAAATGTTAAGTTTAAAAAGAGGATTGAGGATCTCATGTTTAAATATACGAGTATGGATATCAAGATACTTAAAAAAGTGTACAGTAAAAGTGTAGAAGGTTTTAAAAAAGAGATTAGTAAAAGGGATGTTGAGAAAAATCCAAAAGGTGATGAGTTTTTATATTATTCTGATAAATTTTACAAAAGTTTTTCAGAGGATTACATAAAAATTTACAGTGAAATTTTAAAGGAGTTGGATGAAGTTGAGAGGGAATACTATAAAAAGTGTAATTAAGTACATTTTTTTATATGGTTTTTTCTTTTTTTTGGGATTAATTATTGGAATGGGGATTTATATAGGGGTGAAAAGTGGGATATACAGGGAAGTTTTAAAGACAGCAAGGATTGGAATTAACTACTGGTTTGAAAAGTTTAATGGAAAATATTATGATAGATTTAATTCCGAGAAGGGAATAGAGGACAATTTTTACGATCTACTCCTTTTAAATGAGAGGGCAAGGGAGAGTGAAGAGATAAAGAGGGATTTGGTTGATACAATGGTTTTACTTGGGAAGTACAGGATGGCTGGATATGTTATAGAGAGTGAGTTAAAGAAGATGGTGGATGAGGATGAGTATAGGGAGGAGTATTTCCCACTGCTTTCATACATTTACTTTAAGGCAGGTGATATTAAAAAATCTGAAAACTATTTCAAAGGATATGTCTCACAGTTAAAAAAAGAGGGAGAATTTAAAGAGGAAAAAGTTGAGATAGAGGAAAAACTTAAAAGATACAGTACCGGGAAGAACAGGTATTTTGAATATAAGAGGGATTACTATAAATTTTTAATTGAGGGGTTTAAGAAATTAAAATGATGGAGTTAACAAATAGAAATTTTTTTAAAATTTTCAGTTGATATATTATTTATCTTTTTGTGGCTTTTATCCATCTATTTTATCTTTAAATCCCAAATGGATAATTCTGAGATTTCTTCACAAAATTGGTTAATTAACTTAAAGGAGAATCTTATTTCTCTAATATTTATTTTACTTTCTTTTTGTTTATTCTGGTATTTTGGAAAATTGGTTTATGGTTTTTTGGGGAAGGTTTTGTTTAAAATGGATGTGGAAAGATTCAACTTAAAAAGGGCTGGGATTATAATTGTTTTTGCTTTAATTAATCTACTCCCCTTTTTTATTTATTTTTCAGTTAAGTTTTTAAAGGTTCCAGGCACTTTTAAAGATTTTTTAATAAATTTTTATGTAGTTGCTGGAATATTTTTTAACCTGGTTTTTCTAATACCTGTACTTTACAATGTTTTAGAAGAGATAAAATTTAATGTGGAATTTAAAAGGTATCTTTACCTTTTCCTCTACTTATTTTTTCCAATAGATCTTATTTTTTCCCTGTTAAATGTCATCCTTTCTCTTATTCTTTTCATTTACATGCCAATAATTTTTTTATCTCTCATAGATTTTAAATCGGGTTTTTTAAGTGAAACACTTTATACAATTTCTTTGCTAATTCTTTTAGCACTTGACTATCTTCTTTTGTGGTATATGTTGGGGCTTGGTAAGGGAATTATTCTAAAAAAGCCTATTGAAGCCTAACTTTTTAAATATGGAATAAAAAGGGGGGAGTTCCCCCTTTACTCTATACTTTTTTCAATCCAGACATTTAAAATCTGTAAAATTACTTCAGTTGCAAGTTTCATACTCCTTAATGCCACCCACTCCTGTTTGCTGTGGAAGTTCATTCCCCCGGCAAAGATATTTGGGGTTAAAACTCCCATATAACAGAGGGTTGCGCCATCTGTTCCACCCCTAATTGGCTTTGTTTCAGGTTTAAGTCCAACTCTTTTTACTGCCTCAATTGCATAGTCTAAGACCTTTGGATCTTCCATTATTTTGTATTTCATATTTCTGTAATATTCTTTTATCTCAACCTCAACTTTTACGCCGGGGAATTTTTTCTCTGTCTCTTCCTTCCACTTATTTATCCACTCCCTTTTTTCCTTGAGCCCTTCAATTTCAAAATCCCTGAGTAATGTTGTGATTTTTATCTCACTTACATTTCCATTTATCTGGTATGGGTGAACATACCCTTCCTTCCCTTCAGTTGTTTCAGGTAGGGCATCTTCTCTAAAAAGGCTTATAAAATAAGCAGCAGCCCTTACCCCGTTTACAAGTTTATTTTTTGCATATCCAGGGTGTACGTCTTTACCCTTGATTGTTATAAAGGCTGAATCTGCACAAAATGTTTCATTCTCAACCTCTCCTGGATATCCACCATCCATTGTGTAGGCATACTTTACTCCAAATTTCTTAACATCAAAATATTTTGTACCCTGTCCAACCTCTTCATCTGGCGTAAAAGCAATTTTTACAGTTGGATGTTTAAATTCAGGATGTTTTACCATATATTCAACAGCTGCCATAATTTCGGCAACACCTGCCTTGTCATCTGCTCCAAGTAGGGTTGTCCCATCTGTAGTTATTATTGTATCCCCTATAAAATCTTTTAATTTTGGATTTTCACTTACCTTTATAACCTGACCCTCTTCCCCTGGTAATACTATGTCACTCCCATCGTAGTTTTCGTGTAAAATAGGTTTTACATCCTTCCCTGAAACCTCTGGATATGTATCTAAATGGGCAATAAACCCTAATGGGGGGACCTTATCTTTAATTTCTTCATCTAAATTTGATGGCAGTGTTGCATACACATAACAATATTCATCCACATTGGCATCTTCAATTCCCAGTTCTTTAAGTTCTTCAACCAGTAATTTTGCAAGGTCGAATTGTGTTTTTGT
>JALULU010000067.1 GCA_027040585.1 Acidobacteriota bacterium
TAAAAGAAGAGGGAAGACTTGAGCTGCTTGATACGGAAGGTAAAGTACTGAAAAAGATTAAACTTCCCAAAAATGTTAGTTTTTATAAAATTAGTGTTGATGGTGAATTTGTTGAAAAAGAGGGGAAAATATTCTGGTTTTATCCCGATGGTAGAATTCCTGGTTTTGCTATTATAATAAAAGACAAATCTAATTATCAAATTAGATTGAAAAGTGATATTTTCAGCGGATTTGTAAGAATTGTTAAACCAAATGATAGGGATTTCAATGATAAAACGTTTTTCAAATAATAAGGGTTTTACACTGCTTGAAGTTGTGATTTCGCTAATTCTTGTGGGATTAGTAGTCGGTGCAATTTTTGACGGATTTAGCATTTCGTTAAGAAATATATCCAAAATGGATGTTTATAATGCTGCCCTTCAATTTGCACAGAATAAGATGAATGAGTATTTACTTGATGATTCAGTTTATACAAATGGTTCAGATTCTGGTTCGTGGAACGATAGATTTAGGTGGGATGCAACTTTTGAGACACATGAAATAGATGACATAAGGGTTGATAAAAGCAGGTTATCCACTCGTCTTTTGTATATTAAATTAACTGTTTATTATAAATTTTTTGGGAAGGAGAGAAAGATAAAACTCTTTACCATAAAGCTTGTTCCAAAACCTAAAATAGGTCAACAAGGTTATTTTTAATGAATAGAAAAGGATTTACACTTCTTGAGATGCTTGTTGCATTGACTATTTTTGCTATGTTGATGGCTATATTGTATGAAGGATTCTATTCGACTTTTAAATTATGGAACAAGGGAGAGAAGAGAGTATATCAAATTGAACGGATGAAAAATGTTTTTAATCTCATAAGGAAGCAGATTATATCAATATATCCAGTTCAACCTGTTGAAGAAAATATAGAAGAGAACTTACCACAGGGGGCAGTTGGAGTTCCTCGCAGTAATTTACCCCCATTTTTTAGAGGAGATTCACAAAATATGATGTTTGTGACCATGTCACCTATAAGAGTAAATTCAATTTTAGGTCTATCCCTTTGTGTCTATAAGGTTGAACCTTCTGAAGATGGCAGAGGACTTTCTTTGGTTGAATATGAAAGTCAATATACCGGAGTCGTAAATACAAGTGGGGGGTTTTTTATACCTCAAACCATTAAGGGGTATAAAAATGTATTGCTTACAAATTTAGAGAGTCTTAATTTTGAATATTTTGGAAAAGATTTGTCTCAAATGAATATTATGCCTAAAAATGAAATAAGAAATCAGTGGTATGATTCCTGGGATGTAACACAACGTAGTAATTTTCCTTCTGCTGTTAGAATAAATTTTCATTTTAATCCTAAAGTAAAAACTATTTTTAAATCTGGCACCATTCTGGTTCCAATAAAAAGCGAAGGTTTAATAAATGGTAGAATAATTAATTATAGGGGTAAGAGGTAAATTGAGAAGGAAAGGAAGCGTAATAGTTCTTTTGTTGTGGATTTTAGTGGGACTCAGTATAATGGCCATGAGTTTTACGAGGATGGTCAGAGTGGAGGCAAATACAACATCAAATTCTATGCAAATTACAAAAGCTTATTATCTTGCCCGAGCAGGGATAAATTATACAATTTATAAATTATTAGTCTATAGATTTGAAAACGCCTATACTGGAAATTTTAACGAGATGAAAGATTTGAAGCCAAGAGATATTGATCTTGGAAAAGTTGTTATGAAAACTGATTACGGAAATGTAACAGTTAAAATAAGTGATGAAAATGGGAAAATAAATGTAAATTTAGCTGATAAAGAAACACTATATAATTTAATGTTGGCACTTGGAACGTCTGAGGAACAGGCAGATATAATTAGCGATTCAATACTTGACTGGAGGGATCCAGATAATAATTACAGGCCAAATGGGGCAGAATCAGATTATTATTTAACTTTAAACCCGCCTTATATGGCTAAAAATGGTAAATTTAATACTGTGGAAGAACTGCTGTTGGTAAGAGGAATTACAAGAGATCTGTTTTATGGTAGAGTTACAACAGATGAAAATGGAAAACCTGTAAGAGTTATTGGGCTAAATAAATGTTTAACTGTTTATGGAAATGGCAGAAATATAAATGTTAACACTGCACCGCCACCTGTTCTTTTAGCTATTGGATTTCCACCTGATATTGTCAGACAGATTGTAGAGGAGAGAAAGGTAAAACCATTTTTAAGTAGAGAAGATTTTACAAATAGGATTCCTCAAGCTCCGGGTATGCAGATGTTAAAATCCCCTATAATAACAAGGCCTCCAATAAGAAGTGCTTTTTATTCTTTAATTTCTACTGCTAAAATAAAAAATTCAAAGATAAAAAAGACAATTTTTACTATAATAAAGTATGATGCTTTTTCACCTATTAAGGTGAGGACAATTTATTGGAATGAAAATTATTTTATACAGGAATAGGACATATGTATTTAAAGACAGTTATTTCAATTCTCTATTCTGATGCTGAGCTAATAATTGATGTGCTTGGTAAAACTTTTAAAGGAGTTGAACTTATAGCTCGGCATAAAATTGATTCTTTTTATAACAAGGAACATCTACTCATAAGAAGTGAAATTGAAGAATTCCTTGAAGAGTTAAAAGTTCCTAAAGAAAATGTAGTTGTAGGTATAACTCCTGATCAAGTTGCCTTTAGAAAGGTGAGCTTACCTCTTGAGGTTGAAGATGAGCTTGAAGATGCTATTTCCCTTCAAATTATGAATTTAATACCTACGGATATAACTGATTTTTATGTGGAGAAGATAGTAAGAGAAAATAAAGAAGAAAAATGCTTTGATGTTTTCCTTTTTATAATTCCACGTGAGAAAGTTGAAACAATTTTGAAGTTTTTTACAGAAATAGATTTTTATCCACAATGGCTCACGATTACTGCATTGGGATATGAAAAGTTGATACTTGAAAATGAAGACTTAAAGTCAAAAGATGTATTTATATGTGATTTGTCTTATGAGAGCTTTTCTATTTATTGTTACAAAAATGGTAGGTTTGAGTATTTTAAGCATACATGGATAATCCCTGGACCAAGAGGGAAGGAGATTTCTCAGGTTTTAAAAGAAGTTGAAAAAACTGCAAGTCTTATTAGGTTATCAGAGGATGAGGATATAGAAATTTTTCTCAATTTTACAGATGAACTGTGGCGTGAGAAAGTTGATAAAAACGAATACCCATTTTTAAAAAATATAAATGAGATTATAAATACACCTGTTCCTTATAACAATTTGAACTCATATGCAACTGGAATTTTTGGATTAAAATCTAACAGAAGATCCTTTAATTTGATTCCAAAGGAAGAAAGGGTTTTTGCTTCTTCAATTAGTTATATTCCAACGCTTGTTCTTGCGCTGGTTTTAGTATTGTTATTGTTTTTAAACCTGACTTCAGGGTATTTTCAGAAAAAAGAGTATCTTGGAGAAATAAATCAGGGGATTGTAAAAATTAAGAAGGAGTATAGAAGAGTTGCAGGTATTAAAAGGAAAATTTCAAAGAGCAAAGATGAAATTTTACTTCTAAATAGGTTGATGTTTCATCCTGTTTCAAACCTTGATATTATAAAAGAGCTTACAGAAAAGGCAGGTCCCAAAACTTATATTGATAGTTACAATAGAAGCGTTGACATTAAACCATCATCTCCCAAAAAGAAAAATAATAATAGGCTGTTTTTCATAAGTGATACTATAAATATTTCAGGTTATACAGAATCCAGTATTGATTACCAAACGAGGTTAATGGATGTTAAGTTTTTTAAAAGTGTGATAATGACCAATTCTGTTAGGAGCAACAGAAATAATCTTGAGAGGTTTCAGTTTAAAATTGAAATATCTGAGGAGAAAGTTAGATGAAGAAGAAAGATAAAAGAATAATTTATGGCGCAGCAGGTGCATTTTTAATATTGCTTTTAATAATATATGTCGTTGTTCCTTTTTTTTCTGATGTGTTTGAAATAGGGGATAAAACTACATCAGCTGAAAAAAGATTTTTGAGAATGGAAAGACTCATAAAGCAAAAGGATTTTTTAAATAGAGACCTTGCAAAGGTAAGAAAAATTGAAAGCAAA
>JALULU010000068.1 GCA_027040585.1 Acidobacteriota bacterium
AGTATGAGAATATATACATATCAGCGCTGTCTTTGATGAACAAGTTTGAAAATAAACGGTTGAATATGTTTACATACTACACGGGAGAAATAAACGGTTTGAAATATACGGCACGTGCAAAAAGAGTTGCACAAAGAAGAAACTATACATACGGCTTAAGCTCTAAGGATTCGGGTAATAAGGGCAGATTTTCGGTCACCCTGTATAAAATTGAGATAAAAATGGCAAATAGAACATTTACACTGTATAAAACTCAGTACAGAAGGGTTAAGTGAGAAAGGGTTTTACTCTTATAGAGATGCTTGTATCCATAATTATATTTTCTTTCATTATAGCCTTGGCAGCATACTCCTTCCGTTTTTATGCCGATATAACAAAAAAAATTATTATGCCATATCCGCAACAAGCGGTAAATTTTTCCAATCTTGGGGATGCAGTAAGAAGTATGTTTTATTTTGTTTCAGAAGACAGCGATGTTTCAAAAACCTACACACGAATTTTCTTTTGCAAAAGTGGATGGATTCTTATTTAACGTCATTAGTGCAAAAATGGAAGGTAATAAAATCCTTAAGTCTCAGGATACCGGCGGTCTTATAAGTGGGTGGACAGTAAATAAAAAATTAATTAAATCTATTTTGTTGAATGGTAATGTGAGTGTAACGAGAATATCCGAAATATCAGACAGTTTGGTAGATTGGTACGATAGGAATAATTTGAGACAATAAACTAATCGGAAGAAGAATACTGCAAACCTGAAGAAGACAAATATACGCCGAGAAATTTTAACGGTATCCGATTTCTAATAGGAATCAAATTCACTTATTGATAAAAGTCAGGTTTAATGCAAGTTTTTGCGTATAGCTTACATCATTTCAGCCACAGATTTAAATGTCACAGTGTATAGATTTTAGTTTTAATCTTTAATCAAACGATTGACTAACAGGTTTATTGATGATATAAGTGAAGAGAAATTTATGGAAGGTGAACGATGTATGAAGGTCTTTAAATTTGTTGGTGCCTTTGCGGGACTCGTGTTTCTATTTTCATGCAGCACGGTAAACAATTCAAAAATTTCAAAAAACCCAACTACGGTCAGACATCAGCGGACGAGCAAAAATTTGACCTCTGTAGAAGAAAAAAAATTTGTAAGTAAAAATCCGGGAATCGCTACACAAAATAAAAAAAGCAAACTGATATTTGTTCCCATGCCTTCACTCCCCCCATCTATGCGCATACAGAAAAAGGCTTCAGCATTAGCCGGATCCTCAAATAAACAGGGATTTAAAAACGGTATAAAAATCAGTGTTGAGAATATGCCTATCAATAAATTCATAAATCTTGTATTCAACAATATACTAAAATCAAGCTACTTCATCGATAGATCGATAGAAACAGATAGAACACCTGTAACTCTTAAGATGAATACCAATGTATCACCAAAAGCATTCCTCGATATGGTATCACAGATACTTTCAAAATACCGAATTGCAATCAATGAAAAAAATGGAATCTTTTTTATAGCTCCCGGAAGATCAACAACTACAGGTGTTGTCCCGCCATTTTTCATAGGAAGAAGCCTGCCTCAGAATATTTCTTCCTCTCAAAAAGTAGGTATAATAGTCCCATTTTATTATGTATCAGCTTTTTCATATAGAGGTTTAATAAAAGACTTATCATTGTCTGTCACGTCAAAAATTTTAGTTCCTAACGGCACGAATTGTTTAATGATTACAGACACAGCATCAAAAATAAGGGCAGCTCTGAAATTGGTTAGTTTATTTGACAGACCATATTTTGCAAAGAAACGAGCTGTCTTACTGAAAATGAATTATATACCGTCATCTGCTTTTTTAAAAAAACTAAAGATCATCTTGCCAAGCGAAGGCATTCCGATTTCCACTCTACCTTATAAACCAGGCATAACGCTTATACCTATGAATGAGCTAAATAGTCTGTTAATCGTATCACCTAAACAAAAGTGGATAAACATAGTTGAATTTTGGAAAAACAAATTAGATACAATATCTGCACTTGGCAATCAACCTCACCTGTTTGTATTTTATCCTAAAAATAGAAGAGCTAAAGATCTTGGCGAGGTTTTCTCAAAATTGGGGAGCTCAATAATAAAGAAGAATAAGGAATCAGCCTCTTCTACCGCACTTGCCAAGGGAATTAAATTTATGGTTGACGAGGATAGAAATGCTTTAGTAATACTTGCTACACCTCAAGAATATGAACAAATAAAAGATGTCCTTGAAAAGCTTGATACGCTGCCTAAACAAGTTTTGGTTCAGGTTACAATAGCTGAGGTCACTCTAACTGACAATCTTCAATACGGTATTGAGTGGTATCTAAGGCACACCGGCAGATGGAATGGAAATCTACAGACACTCGGTCAGCTCGGTATCGGCGCAAGCGGAATCACATATTCTGTCATCAGCAACACGTCAAAATTCAAGGCTCTCCTAAACGCCTATGCGCACAAAAACCTTATAAATGTGTTATCGTCACCGCGCATAGTGGTGCTTGACAACCAAGAGGCCAGCATAAACGTGGGTACACAGGTCCCGACGCTTACAAGCACAGCATCGAACTCTACTGTCTCTGATAACGGTACAAGCGCGCTGGTCAGCACCATACAATACAGAAAAACAGGCGTGATACTTCATATAAAGCCCACAATTAATTCAAACGGAATACTCACGATGACTATTAGTCAAGAGGTAAGTCAGCCACAAACCAATAACGTATCAAAGATAGATTCACCTCTAATACTTAATAGAGATGTAAACACTTCCGTTGTATTAAAGAGCGGCTCAACCCTGCTGCTCGGTGGACTAATAAAAACAACAAAAAGCAACACAGTAAGCAAAGTTCCTATTTTGGGAGATATACCTCTTATTGGAAATATATTTAAAACAACCTCAAAAAGCACTGTAAAAACAGAGCTTATTATTGAGATAACGCCATATATTCTCTCTAACACAGCTGAGGGCGTTAAAGCAACTCAAAGATTTGAATCCTTGCTCAAATGGTTTCACGGGGAATGAGCTATTATATAGACCCTAAAATTCTTTCTATTTACGAAACAGCTGCTATTGTAGATTATGCATTACAAAAAAAATCCACAGACAAGATACTCCCATTTAGAGACAACAAAACGACGACTGATATAGTATTTCATGGATTGAAATGCTTGAAATTTATTAAAAACTCTGTGGCAGAGATGCATTTGTGGAAAAAGATTCTGAAAAAAAGATTGGATTGTCCAATGAGTCATAAAAAAGGATTTACTTTAATTGAGATTCTCATAGCTTTGGTCATATTTACCATTATTATTGGATTGTCTGCCTACTCCTTTCGTTTCTATGCAGGAGTTGTAAATAAAATTATTATGCCGTATCCGAAAAATGCAGTGATATTCACCAAGTTGAGAAACGCACTGGATAGCTCCTTTTATTTTGTCGGTCAGAAGAAAGATTTAAGCGGCAAAGAGAACTTTTTTATGTATTTCTACGGTACTAACAGCAGAATAACATTTATAACGACCAAGCCACTGCTTGAAAATACACTTGCAGTATGCAGCCTCTATCTTAAAAATTCTCAGCTTATTTGGGAAGAATCGCCTGTTTATTCTAAATTAGACAACTATAAAATGCCTCAAATAACCCGACAGAATATAAAACGCACAGTGCTTTTTAAAAACGTTTCTAAGTTTAACATAACATATTTCATAAACAGCAGCAGTTTTTCATCCATAAAAGAACGATATCCGACATTAATTGAAATGAATTTCACGCTCAATAAGGCAAAAAAAAAGCTCTTTTTCAAAATAAAATCTAACTTTGAAAATAAGATAGAATGGACAAAATATCTATATGCTCCGATCTAAAAAAGGCTCGGCTTTAATCATAGCTATTGTTATATCTATAATAGCATCAGCGCTTACTATGTTAACCATTGGGGTAGCAAGAGAGATACTGCATTCCTCTCAAATGCTTATGGACAAACTGCAAGCGCAGCTGAGAGCCGAAAACGAAATAGAAAAACTCAAATTTTCCATCTCAACAGGCAGATTCTACCCCAATTATGTAT
>JALULU010000069.1 GCA_027040585.1 Acidobacteriota bacterium
CCATATTCTACATTCGCAACCTTTCCTATTTCTTCAATTATCGGGATAAATAGATCTGTATCATAGTTAGAGTACTTTCCCTGCAAAACTGAGGTAATCCTCTCAAGTCCCATGCCAGTATCAATGGATGGAGATGGAAGAGATAACATTTTGCCATCTTCCTTTCTCTCATACTGCATAAAGACAAGATTCCATATCTCAAGATACCTTCCACATTCGCAATCTGGTGCACAATTTTTATGACCTAAAGGGCTCACTCCAAGATCGTATAAAATCTCTGAACAGGGTCCACATGGTCCAGTCTCACCCATAGCCCAAAAGTTGTCCTTTTCACCAAACCTTAAAATTTTCTCATCAGGAAGTCCAGAAATTTTTTTCCATAGATCAAATGCTTCATCGTCATCTTTATAGATGGTTGCATATAGTCTTTTCTTATCAAGCCCATAAATCTTTGTAATTAATTCCCATGCAAAATAAATTGCTTCCTCTTTAAAATAATCGCCAAAGGAAAAATTTCCAAGCATCTCAAAAAATGTATGGTGTCTTGGGGTACGACCTACATTTTCAAGATCATTGTGTTTACCTCCTGCCCTAACACATTTTTGAGCAGAAGTTGCCCTTTTATAGTCTCTTTTCTCTTTACCTAAAAAAATATCTTTAAACTGATTCATACCAGCATTTGTAAATAAAAGTGTGGGGTCATTCTCTGGTACCAGAGACGAACTCCTAACCCTCTTATGCCCATTTTTCTCAAAATATGACAAAAAAGTTTCTCTTACTTCCTTTCCTTTCATAAAATTTATTCTCCACCTGACTTTTTGTAAACCTTAAGTATATCAAGAATTCTATCACTGTCAAAACCTAATCTATACAAATGCTTATATAATTTTTCAAAATCTTTATTATCATTAATTTGACCTCGTATTCTTATCCATTTGTCTATATTCTTTTTAATATTTTCCTTTATTTGTTCCAGTGTATAAATTTTTAAATATTTATCTACTAATTCCTCTGATATTCCCCTTTTCATTAATTCAAATTTTATTTTTTTAGGTCCCCACCCATTTAAGATTTTCAAATCTATAAAATTTTTACAAAATCTATCATCATTTAGTGCATTAATAGAAATAAGATAATCCACTACTTTATCTTTGATTCTGTCATCATCACATCTTTTTTCGATTTTTTTTCTTATCTGAAAAACCGTATAGTCTCTTTTCCCAAGAATTCTAAGACCATATTTCAGGAGAGAATCAAAACTATTCTCCATTACTTATTGTTAAATCTTTCTATCTGATTTCCCAAATTGTCTTCCATCTGTTGCATTTCCTTTTCCATTTCCTCAATAGCAACATCAGATGCAGAATATATACCCTGCACCCTCAATTTAAATTCATCAGGATTACTTGCATAAGTGAGTGCATCTTCATAAGAAATAAAGCCCTTTTTGTAAAAATTAAAAATAGATTGATCAAAAGATTGCATACCATACTGAGATGTACCGGCGGCAATGGCTGACTTAATATACTTTGTCTTGGCTGGATCCAAAATACAATTTCTCACAAACTCTGTAACAATCAATACTTCAACAGCAGGTACCCTTCCCTTTCCATCGGATCTTTTTAACAACCTCATTGAAATAACAGCCTTTAAAAGTGTAGCAAGTTGAAGTCTGATATTGTTCTGGTGGTGCGGCGGAAAAACGGCAATAATTCTGTTTATAGTCTCTGTGGCATCAAGGGTATGGAGTGTACTAAAAACCACATGTCCAGTTTCTGCAGCATGTAGAGCAGTTTCTATTGTTTCAGCATCACGCATCTCACCAACTAAGATAACATCCGGATCCTCACGAAGGGTACTTCTTAATGCTCCCGCAAAACTTTTGGTGTCAACATTTACTTCCCTCTGACTGATTATACTCCTTTTGTCTCTGTGTAGAAACTCAATTGGGTCTTCAATTGTTATTATATTAGTAGTTTTATTTTCATTTATATAGTCAATCATTGTAGCAAGTGTAGTAGACTTACCACTACCTGTGGTCCCGGTTACAAGGATTAATCCCCTTGGAATCATAGCAATCCTTTTTAACACTTCAGGTAAATACAACTCATCAAAACTCCTAATTAGAGCTGGAATGACACGAAACACAATTGCAACAGTACCTCTTTGTTGGAATACATTTACACGGAAACGTCCCAACCCCTTAACACCGTAAGCAAGGTCAAGTTCAAAATTTTCCTTAAATGCCATTTTCTGCCTGTTATTCATAATACTAAAAGCCATAAGTAGCGTATCTTCTTTTGTCAATTTTCCAAATTCAGTTAAAGAAACAAGTTCTCCATTTAGTCTTATGTGTGGAAAAGACCCAGCCTTCAAATGTAGGTCAGAAGCCCCTTTTTTGACAGCAACTCTCAATAAATCTTCAACTTTCATTTCTTTCTCCCATAAAAAATTACACTTTTATGATATGAAATTTAACAAAATATGTCAACAATAGGGATCTTTTTATCTAAAAAGGAGTTCAATAAATTCAATTTCACTCCTATCAGATACAAATATAAAATCTCCCCTTATACCAACCACATTAAATTTAGATTTAAAAAAATCTATCCTGCTTTTGACATTTGCCTTATATTTTTCAATATCTTCCTTTCTAAGAAAAAAATCCCTCACTTCTCTGCTCTCAGAATCCTCAATTCTAAAGCATCTTCCAGGCAAAAAATCAACCTCACTTCTGTCTAAAACACCTATTGATACAACTTCATGTATTTTAGGAAGCAATGAAAAAAAAGATGTATCAACATTGCCATATATAAAATCACTAATTACAAAGACAATACCCCTTCTTTTGGTCTTTTTAGTCAAAAAAAGAATTAAATCTGAAAAGCCATCCCTCCCAAATTTTCTATCACTATGAACTTCAATAATTTTATTTAAAAATGGAAAAATTTCTTCAGCCCTTCTGGCAAATCCTGAAAAATAAAAATCATCACCCCCGAATAAAATCAAACTACATCTATCTCCATTATATATAGCAGAAAATAGTACCATAGTTGCTAAAATTGCACCAATCTCAAATTTCGTTCTCTCACCAGTACCTAAAAACATAGATCCAGACACATCAAGTGCCACATAGACATTCAATTCTCTCTCTTCCATCAAATTTTTCACAAATAGGGAATTCATTCTTGCAGAGGTATTCCACTCTATAAGTCTAACATCATCACCATATGTATAATCTCTTACACCTGCAAAAGACAATCCCTTACCTTTGAAGAGATTTCTATATGAAGATGACAGCCCCCCTTCAATTTTCTTTCTACTTTTTATTTCTATTAATTTTATTGCTTTTATCAGATCCCCTATTTCCATGTTAAGGAACTTCCACCTTGCTCAAAATGTGCTTTATGATTTCATCCTGAGATATATTTTCAGCCTCAGCCTCAAAAGAAAGAATTATTCTATGTCTTAAAACATCATACACAACTTTTTTAATATCCTCAGGTACCACAAAATTTCTTCCTTCCAAAAAACTGTTTATTTTTGCACATATAAAAAGAGCAAGACTACCTCTGGGACTTGCACCATATCTTATATATTTTCCAATTTCAAGATTATACTCATCAGGTTTTCTCGTGGCAAAAACAATATCCAACATATAATTTTTTATTCTATCATCCACATAGATACGGTTCGCAAGAAGTCTTAGTTTCTTAATTCTTTCAGGAACAATTATTTTTTCAACTTTAATATTTCTCGAACTGGCTGCTTCAACAGGAGATAGCATTTCACTTGAAATTCTATCCAAAAGTTTTTTTTCGTCTCTTTTTAAAGGATAATCAATTACCACTTTCATTAAAAATCTGTCCATTTCAGCCTCAGGAAGCGGATATGTTCCCTCCTGTTCTATGGGATTTTGGGTTGCAAGAGCCATAAAGATTTCAGGCAATTTAAATGTATTATTTCCTATGGTTACCTGTCTCTCCTGCATTGCTTCAAGTAGTGCACTCTGTACCTTAGCAGGAGCTCTGTTGATCTCATCAGCTAAAATAATATT
>JALULU010000070.1 GCA_027040585.1 Acidobacteriota bacterium
ATGGAAAGAATTTCAAATATATCCTTCCTTAAAAAGACCTCTCCACCTGAAAAATGAATCTTTTTAGTTCCCAAATCCTTTAATTGTCTAAAAAGATTTTTCAATACATCAAGGGATAAGTAATCTTTAGCGTTTTCTTTCCAATAATCACAAAAAGGACACCTTAAATTGCATCTTCCAGTGAGTTTTATTTTTACAGAATAAGGAAAAAGAGGAAGATACTCTTTACCTTTTATAAGAAATTCTTCCCCCCTTTCTTTTAAAAAAGACTCTAAATTTACCATATTACCCTAAATTTAATGGACTACCACAATATGGGCACTTGTCCTCATGGACGCTCACACTTGCACCACAATTTGGACATTTGTACATTTCAACCTCAAGTTTTTCCCCCATTTCAAACAGTTTTTCCTCAATAATCTTTATTCTTTCCCTTAACTCCTTTGTCCTTTCAGCATATGCCTCTCCATCCATTTCACCTGCATCAAACACATTTTTTAAATCAAAAAGGGAATCAAGCAACATCTTTCTTTCAGCCTTAAGAGCTTCAGGAGTCTCTTCTCTTGCACTAAAGGTAACCTTTGGAGTTTTTATCCTTCCAATAACTGCAGATAATATTAAATAAAATATTGCAAGCAATATAGCACCAAAAGTAAACCTATAATAAAATGGAGTGGAAATAAATTCACTTTTTAAGAGATACAACCTGTTAGAAAGAGCCACCACAAACAAATTTCCTTTTACATCTATTCTGTGAAGTTCTCCACCGCTCAAGTTTCTAAAAAAACTCTTGTTATTACAGAAAACCCCAACCCTCCCATCAGATGTTCCAAATAGTAAAAATTTTTTATCTAAGCTCCTGTCAAAAATACCTGCAAGTTCAACTATTTTACCTGGAAAATAAAATATTTTATTTTTTACAACAAAAACTTTTCCAGGTATCCCCCTTTTAAACACAAGTTCAATTATTCCTCTCCTCTTTGTTCCAAAAAAGATCTCTTCTGTGTCAGGGTTATTATCTAAATCTATTTTCCTTATCTCTGCTATCTTTGTTTTACCATAATATTCGCTATGAACACTTGAAAGAGCGTTTCCTATATCAACTATTAAAATTGTGGGATAAATTCTTTTTTCGTTTCCTATTATAACCTCATCGTTTCCATCAAAGTCCACATCATAACATCTCATCTTTCTTAAAATTTTTGTTGCGCTGCCACTGGAATAAGCCTTTATTTTACTTAAATTAGAAAAACTTAAGTCGTAATTAAGATTTACCAAAAATAAATAACCCTTTTCAATTGAGGCAACAATTTTATCCTTATCTCCAACTGTTGCTATTGCGATATTGTTTACAGAATTCCCATTCTCATAATCTTCGCCACTGTAGATATTTTCACCTATTAAACTTATCCTTTTAAAAAAGGGATAAAATTCTATCTCCCCATTGTAACCGCTAATTAAAATTCCATGTCTTCCATTTTTTGAATAGAGAAATACCCTGAAGGGCTTTAAATAATAAGGAGATTCACTGTTAAATGTTTTTGATTCAACCACAGTGCCGTTTCCCTTTAAAATCTCATAAAACATGCTCTCATTACTTTCTGAATAACCCACAACTAAAATCTCATTGAGACCATCTCCATCAATATCAGCCAACCCTGTCTTTATGAAATCAGCTCTTGCTAAATACTCTTTTTTAAGTTCTAATCTTCCGTCCATTCCAAAGACTTCAATACTATCTTTTCCAGCAACAAATATATCCTTTTTATCTTTATGAGTAATATTTATAAATTTCACGTATTCACCATTTTTTATATTTTTTACCCAAACCTTTTTAGATTTCCATAAAGTGGAACTTCCACTGTCAAAATAGATACCAGCAAATATTATTAAAGCCGTAATAAAAATATCTCTTATCAATTTTCCGGTACTCATTTTAGCCATTTTTTACCTCCTTTCTCTCAATACATGAATATACTTTTTTTAAAATATCAAGAAAGGTTTTTATATCCTTAGGATCAAATGGAAACTTTAATTGAATAATTCCAGTCTCATAATCATAGCTTACTATGTTTTTCAAATTTCCAAGTTTTCCAACATTTAAATAATATTTACCAGTATCAATTTTAATCTTAACTTTACATTTATTTCCTTTATCATAGGTATATCCTTTTTTTACTTTATATAGCGAAAAAAGATGCATTCCCAACTTATTTCCATCCACAAGTTCCATATTAAGATTTAGCCACTCCCTTTTGTAATAAGCTTTTCTATAGGTAGATCTATACATATTTGATTTTTTTGTGGGATTTGTTAAATCTATCCAACCCACCATATTCTTTTTCCCATCATCTTTTAATTTATGGATAATGTAGTAAGCACCTGGAAAATATACATTATCTACTTTAACATTAACTTTTGCCCTTATTGCCAATACACCAATAAAAGAAAATATAAAAAAAGCAATTCCAAGTATTGTAAACATATTGGTTAATGGCTTAAAAATAAAAGAATATAAGAGAAAAAAAAGTCCAACAATAAATCCCATATATGCATATTTATAAAATTTTTTAGCATATTCACTCTTTTTTATTCTGCTATTTTTTATCTCATTAAGTAAATCAAGTATAAATTCCGGTTTTTGATTTAATTCTACATAAAGTTGAGATGACATAGTGCCTCCTCTAATTTAAAAATATTTTTATTTTCTCGAAAATATAATCTGCACCATTCTTAAAATGAATATTTCCCTTAAAATAAAATTTTTCAAAATATTTTTCTATAATTTCTTTAAGACAGGTACTATCTTCAATCTTAAAAAACTTATTCACATCAATTCTTTCAGCTTGATTATCAATTTTTCTAAAAAAAGGAATAAAAATTGCGGAATTAAAAAGAGTTGAAACCTCCATATAGGAATTATATCCTGCACCAGTTACTACAATATCAGCCATAGGTAGAATTTCAATTGCTGGAAAATGGGATAAATTTAACTCATTAATTTTTCTATCATCTATTTGAAACCCAGAGGAAAAATAAAATTTAAGACCAAGTTCCTTTGAAACTTCATACACTTTAAAAACCCATTTTTCAACTTCTTCTCTGCTTGTGTTGTGATAAAAAAATATGACCTTCTCTTGTGGAGAAATTCCATACCTTGCCCTTAATTCATTCCTGTCTTTTAACTCATTCCAATTTCTAATAAGCACAGGAGACATTTTATTTAAATCAAAAACATAATCATATCCCTCATAATTACATTCTGTTCTTTTAATGAACGCTTTTCTTAAATCAATATCACCCAATTCGCCAAAACAACCTGTTGGAAAAGTATCCACAAAAAGCAAAGAAGACTTGTTCTTTTTTATGAAATTCCTTATTTTTGAAGAAACAACGTTAAAATCAACATTTTTAGAGGGAATTTTTAAAATCTTTATCCCCTCCTTTTCTCCCCAATTAGAAAAAGTTGAAGAAGTAATCAAAATTCTTTCAAATTGTTTAAATTTTCTCAAAATAGATATACCACGAACTAAATGTCCTGTCCCTCCTCCAACTCCATAGTAAAGGATTTTCAACTTAAGTCCTCTATTGGTTCATTTGTATCAGAATTGTCATACATAGAAGAGCTGTAAAGATAATCGTATCCATATAAATAGCCAAACCTTTCAGATAAAATACTTTTATCAGGATAGGGAATGTTATTAAAACAATACTCACAAAATACTTTACCTTCAGAAACTATACTGTGCTCCTCACAAAGAGATTTACCACACTTAGAACATTTTGCCACACCTTTTTTCCCACAAAGTCTTGGAATTAAATACCCAATAAAAACCTCACATTTTGCCATAAATAATTATTCCTTTCCTATTAATTTTAAAAACTCTTTCTCATTTAAAGTTTTTATTCCAAGTTTTTTAGCCTTTATAAATTTAGAGCCTGGCTTTTCACCAACCACTACATAATCTGTTTTTTTACTTACGCTATTGGTAGCATTACCACCCAATCTTTCAACAAT